>CAYRWC010000100.1:0-8796 GCA_964427795.1 uncultured Oscillospiraceae bacterium
GGTTCCGTCCATCACCAGCGCCAGCGCCTCGTCACAGTCGGATACAGAGATCGGCCGATAATCAAAATCACTGAAAGTACGGCAAAACTGATTAAAATGATTCTTCTTCCCATGTAAGGCTTTGCCGGATAATTGGCGCAGCTTATCAGCGTCATATAAATAATCGCTGAAATTGGGATTATAGTTTATGTCGGCCCGATAATGCGGCAATCCTTCAATGACAGGCAGATTGGCGGCATCAATATACATCAGCCGAAGCGGCCAGCCTTTTGAACGAAATACAGGCTCGATCTGATCCAGAATTTTTTCAAGCCGCTCCGATGTAACGTCGCCGATTGGCCAGGCCAAATGAGGCGTCGTAAAAACACCGCCGTCGCTGATCAGGCAAAAGCAATCCGCAAGCAAAGCTTTTTGATAATAAAAGCCGGCATTCCAAGCTACCCGGCTGTTCAAGCAATGATCCGATATCTCGGTATTGCTGGATAAAAAATATTGATTGTACCGGGGGCTGTCCTGTGCTGAAAACAAGGTGCACCCTTCACACTGCATGATTATCTATGTCCCCTTGCCGTTAAAAAGCGCCTGACTCTTCAAATCGTTTGAAAAAAAAGTCAAACGCAGCATCAAGTTCCTTCCGATTCTTGATTGACAGATAATATTGCTCGCCGTTGGTATGCCGCTGCGAGCGGAGGATGGCAATTTCCGGTGTCGCGTGATTGCCATCGTCCGGTTCGTAGGGATACATCACAACATATTCGCGGCCATTCATTTGGAATGCGTCAATAAAGGACATGTAATATTCATGCCCATTATTGATATCAACCAGAACGGCCAGCACATCTTCCTGAGAGGCCCGGTCATCCCGGACAACGCGGCCGGGTTCAACCTTCTTCCTCGTCCTCGCTGCCCTCGTTTTCATCATCCTCTTCCTCACAAAGCCGTTCGTATTCGGCATAGACACGGTCATATTCGGCATCGTCCAGGCTCATCAGGCCTTCAGTGCCGTCTTCCATGGTTACAACCCGGGCAATGACCATTTCCGGATCTTTGCTGTCGTCAGCGGAAACCAGAACACAATAATGCTCATCGTCAAAAGCAAAATCATCAGCGATAATAAAGGAATATTCTTCGCCGGTTTCCGTATCGGTCATCGTGATAACGCCTTCGCCATGATCATGTTCGTCGCCGCAGCAGTCGCAGGAACCACCGCATCCGCATCCACAACCGTTTTCTTTGTTTTCTTCTGCATCATCATGCCCGCAGCAGCAGGCTTCATCTTCAAAGTACATGTCGGATTCCTCCTGAAATTGCTGGCCTTGCCAGCCTATTGTCCTCACGGACTTCTGACCATTATAACATATCAACAATCTGCTTTGCGACGGCTTTCAAGATACTCCTGCAGGATTATTTCAGCAGCGATCTGGTCGACGACCGCTCGGCGCCGATCTTGGCGTACGCCGGTTTCCCGCATAACGCGGGATGCCAGAACCGTCGTATAGCGTTCATCACGCAAAACAGGCTGCAGTCCGGTTTTTTCCGCCAGCAGTGCGGCAAGCTGCCGGGCTTTGTCTTCGCTTTCTCCCGTTTTGCCGTCCGTCCGCCGCGGAATGCCGATCACCAGGCCCGCCACTTGATTTTCTTGAATCAAGGTCACAATCCGTTCCAGAGCCCACGATATATCACGGCCATTCCAGCAAATCGTTTCCAAACCGCGGGCGACCAAACCTAAAGGATCGCTGATCGCCACGCCGATTCTTGCCTGGCCATAGTCAAGACCCATCCATTTTTGTGGTATCGGCTGCATAATAATCCTTATAATTTGCTGATATAATCTTTTATGATGATTTCAAGCAGTTCATCACGTTCCATGCGCCTGATGACGGCACGGGCTGATTTATGGTTCGTGATATAGGTCGGATCCCCGGATAGAAAATACCCAACCAGCTGATTGACCGGATTATAGCCTTTTTCACGCAGAGCAGCCAAGACCTCCGACATGATTTCCTGTGCTTCGCGGTTATTGTCAGCGCCCATTTCAAACCGCGTTGTCTCATTATCCGCCATATGAACACCTCCAATAGTCAGGCAGCTTATTTATTCCTATCATAACACGAAATACCGGTTTATGTCTGTTCACAGATTAAAAAATCGCTTTCTGCGGCAACACCCCGCACGGTTATCAGCTGCCCTCCGGCCAAACCCGGAGCCGCCGGCAGGCGAACCGGCACATATTCCGGCGTATAAGCCTCGAAGAAACCGTCCGGCCGCAGCTGCTCCAGCAGGATTTGATGTAAATGTCCCACTTGCGTCCGGTGATATTGCATAGCCAGGCGATCAGCCAGCTCCAGCATAAGCTGGCTGCGCCGTCCGATCTCTTCAGGGCTGACCGGATCAGGCATCGAGGCCGCGCGCGTTCCCTGCCGCGCGGAAAAGCGAAAGATATGCATGCGTGAGAAAGCCATTTCTTCACAGAAAGCCAGGCTCTCGGCAAATTGTTCTTCTGTCTCGCCGGGAAAGCCGACAATCACATCCGTGGTCAGCCCCGGATTGTTAAAAGTGCGGCGCAGCCCGGCCGTTACGGTTCTGAAGTCATCGGTCCGGTAGCGCCGGTTCATTTTAGCTAAAACAGCATCGCTGCCGCTCTGTAAAGACAGATGAAAATGCGGGCATAATTTGCTGTTCCGCCCGGCCTGCTCCATAAATGCCGGTGTGACGGAAAGAGGTTCCAGCGAACCAAGCCGGATCCGCTTAATACCGGGAATATCGCTTAAATCAAGAGCTAATTCCATAACCGCATGATTGGGCAAGCCAAGATCGAGACCATACGAGCATAGATGAATTCCGGTCAGAACCAGTTCCTGATAACCCGCTTCGGCTAACGCGCGCGCTTCCAGCTTTATCTGTTCACGGCTCCGGCTGCGAACCCGGCCGCGGGCCAGCGGGATGGCACAATACGCGCAGGCATTATTACAGCCGTCTTCTATTTTCACATAAGCCCGGGTTTCCGATTGTTGGTCGACAGAGCCGAACTCGTCATATAATGAAGACGGATCCGATTCATTTGCCGGACTTTGCCCCGCCAGTGCCGCGCGAACTTTTTCCACGATCTTGCTCTTCTCCTGATTGCCCAGCGAAAGGTCCGCCCACTTCGCAGCGCCGTTTAAAACAACCTGGCAGCCGACAGCCACAACCAGCGCAGCCGGATTGACCTGTTTCGCCCGATGAAGCATCTGCCGCGATTTTCGGTCGGCTTCGGCCGTAACCGTGCAGGTATTAACGATATAAACGTCGGCCGGTTCCGTAAAAGGAACGACTTCGAATCCCGCGCGGATAAATTGCTGACGCATGCCGTCGGTTTCATAATGATTGGTTTTGCAGCCCAGCGTGTGAAACGCGGCGCGTAATTTTGCCATTTTCTATCTCCCATTATCCTGGCCGGATCTATCCGGCTGTTGACATTTCAGGCTTATCTATTGCACAATTTAACCAGATGATTTTAATCCTGCTGTTCAAAAAACCAACCTCCAGGCAGGATTATTCGAAAGGAAGACCGCATTATGCGCAAATTTACCGTTCATCTCAAATCCATCAACGACGTTAAGGAATTTGTCCGGATTGTCAATGATTTCCCCTATGATGTTGATTTGGCCTCCGGCCGGTATATCGTCGACGCCAAATCGATCATGGGCATTTTCAGCCTTGATCTGGCCAAACCGATCGATGTCGAAATCCACAATAACGACAGCGCCGATCTGGAAGAACGATTGAAACCATTCATGATCTGATCCGCTTCCTCCTTCGGTTCTTGCCGTCCGCTTTCCGGTTATGTCCGCCGATATGCCGGCTGTGTCCGCCGATATGCCGGCTGTGCCCACCGATTTGACGGCCGTGTCCGCCGATTTGACGGCTATGATGCGCAATCAGGGCAAAATCGATTTGGCGAGCCGTCGCATCTGCCCTGGCCACTTGGACATCGACTTCATCCCCCAGGCTGTATACGCGTCCTCCGGACTCGTTGCGGGCTTGCATGCGTTTTTCATCAAAGGCGATATAGCCGTCGAGACCGCGATACAAAACGATGCCTTCAACCGTGTTCTCCAGCTGAACAATTATTCCGGCTGTATTGAATCCGGATATCCGGCCGCTGAAAGACTCGCCCAAATGGCGGCTTCTTTTTTGCAGGTAGTCTGCCAGTTGACGCATTTGACGTAAATCATCGAGGAATTCCGGGTAACGGTCCGGTTCGGTCCGGCCTTCGGTCAAGGCTATATAGACTTCCTGATAAGTTGCCCGGGCGGCGCTGCGAATGACGGTTTTCGCAATATGCCCCTCAAGAGTTTCCCCTTTGGCATCAATGATCAGGAAAACGCTTAATGCCAGTCTGTCGGCATATGGATTCAAGCTGCACAATCCGTTCGACAATCGCGGCGGCAGCATGGGCAGGACCCTGTCGCTCAAATAAACGCTTGTGCCGCGGCGGCGGGCATCAAGATCCAGAAGGCTGTTTTCCGGTACATAGTGGGAAACGTCGGCCAGATGGACTCCCAATCTAAAACACTGTTCGTCCAGGCGCTCAATACTGACCGCGTCATCCAGATCCCGCGCATCTTCGCCATCAATGGTTATCAACCGCAATTCGCGTAAATCAATTCGCCCGGCGGCCAGTTCACGGCCAATCTCCTCCGGCGGCGGATTCACAGGATACCGCTCTGCTTCCTCCATAACCGCCGGCGGAAAGATATCCGCCAGCTCATATTGCCGGATAATAGCGCGGATTGCCACATCCGGCCGCCCGGGATCACCAAGAGTTTCGATAATTTTACCGTTGGGCGGCTTCGGCGAAGCCGTCAGAAGAGGATGAAGCAGCTGGCAGACGACCTTCATTCCGAAAGGCGCGCCGGCCAGATATCGGGCGGCTATATGAATATCCCGGCCGAACAGGGGGTCGGGACGATCCAGGCAAACCATGCCGTCCCGGCCGTACGGCCTTAAAATGCCTATGTAATTGGGCGTATGCCATCACTTCCTTTCTGAGAAAAAGACAGAGGCATCCTGGCGATACCTCTGTCAATTAACCGATAAATAAGTGGTTTTTAGTTTAATGTCAAGTACCGCGGCCTGTCATCAGATAAAGAATAATCGTCAGAACAGCGAAAACGCATGCTGCGACTGTCGTCAATTTCTTCAAAATCGCATCAATGCTGCGGCCTTTGGTTTTGCCGAAAAAAGTCTCGGCACCGCCGCCGATAACGCCAAGTCCTTTCGAGTTGCCTTCCTGAAAAACAACCAGTAAAACCAGACCTATACAGATCAGGATATCGATAACCGCTATGATAATCGCTACAACATCCATTCTTTTACCTCCAAGACTGCACACAGGCTATCCTATTGATACAGCATGGCAAATTCTATCACATCAGATCCAGAAAGGCAAGCGATCCGCCTTGTTTCCTTTGCCTCCCGCAAAAAATGACCGGCAGGCAAACAGCCGGCACATCAGCCTTTGCGGCTAATCAGCCACTTGCCGATCTCCGCGATGGCATAGGGAACGAAAGCCAACGGAATAATAACCAGCCAATCGATAAGCGTCAAGGGTACTGTTGAAAAAACAGGATTTAAAAACGATATGTAAACGGCCAGCAGTAAGAGCAAACCGGATAATCCCACCGCTTTATTCAAGGTATGATTGGAAAACAAGCCCAGCCGCCAGACCGGATGTTTCTCGGAGCGTGCACTGTAGGAACGCAGCAGTTCGGCCAGAATCAAAGTGGCAA
Organism: uncultured Oscillospiraceae bacterium; assembly: GCA_964427795.1. Classification (GTDB taxonomy): domain Bacteria; phylum Bacillota; class Clostridia; order Saccharofermentanales; family UBA5734; genus JAYFQE01. Next base: position 5,775 of record CAYRWC010000100.1, read on the forward strand.
AAGCAAATGTTCGGGCGCCGTTGCTGGCTTCGCCCTGTCCGGGATAGAAATGCATGCCGATTTCGAAAGCGGCAAAAACAGAGCCGAAAATAGCCAGACTTTGAATCAAAATCGTCGAAAGCATCAGACGATTCATGATTGGTTCTTTTATGCCGCGCGGCTTTTGGCGCATAATATCCGGCTCTCCCTTTTCCTGGCCAAGTGCCAGTGCCGGGAAGCTGTCGGTGACTAAATTAAGCCATAACAATTGTATCGGCAGCAAGGGCACATATTGCGGCCCTAAAAACAAGGTGCTGAGAAAAATGATCAGGATTTCGCCGACGTTGCAGGAAAGCAGGAAACCAACGAATTTGCGGATGTTGCTGTAGATAATCCTGCCTTCGCGGACAGCCGCGACGATCGTGGCAAAATTGTCGTCGGTCAAAATCATATCGGCGGTGCCTTTCGCCACATCGGTTCCGGTTATGCCCATAGCCACGCCGATATCGGCGCTTCGCAACGCCATTGCGTCATTTACGCCGTCGCCGGTCATGGATGCGATATGACCCCGCGCTCGCAGCGCTGTCACGATTTTTACCTTGTGGTCGGGCGAAACACGGGCATAAACGACCGTCTTCTCCACTTGCTCCTGCAGCTGTATCTCCGACAGCTGGTCTATCTCGGCTCCGGTCATCACCTCATCACCCGGTTTCATCATGCCGAGATCCTGGGCTATAGCCACGGCCGTATCGCGGTAATCGCCGGTGATCATGACCGGACGGATACCGGCGTCTGCACAAAGAGCAATGGCATCGCGCACCTCAGGACGCGCCGGATCGATCATGCCCATCAGGCCGACAAAAATCATATCCTGTTCCGGATCCAGCGGATTTTCAGCATGGTTTTTACAAGCGAACGCCAGAACCCGCAGAGCGGCAACAGCCATTCGGTGATTGGATTCCATGATTTCTTCCCGCTGTCTGTCCGTCAGCGGCTGCGGTCCGTCTTCCGTCAGTATGGAGCAGCAGTGATTCAGAACAATATCCGGCGCGCCTTTTGTCAAGCTAAGCAATCCGGTCTCAGAAAAGCCCCGATGAACGGTTGTCATCATCTTGCGCTCCGAATCAAAAGGCAAGTCGGCAATACGGGGATAGCGCTCCTTCAGCGGCTGTTGATACATGCCGGATTTAGCGCCGACCACCAGAAGCGCCGCTTCGGTAGGATCGCCTAAAATACCCTTCTCATTGCCGGCGCGGTCAACCAACGCGGCGTCATTGCACAGGACGCCGATCGTCAGCAGCCGATCAAGAACAATGCTCGGTTCCGCCTGTCCGCGGGTTTCCTGATCCAAGAGTCGGCCATCCAGCTGGTAACCGCGGCCTTCTGCGTCAATATTGCGGTTTAAATACGAAAGCTGGGTGACCGTCATCTCATTTTGTGTCAGAGTACCTGTTTTATCTGAGCAAATAACATCAACCGAACCCAGCGTTTCCACCGCCAACAGCCGCTTGACAATAGCATGGCGCTCGGCCATCCGCTTCATGCCCATGGCCAAAACAATGGTAACGACAGCCGGTAAGCCTTCGGGGATCGCCGCGACAGCCAGACTGATAGCTGTCATGAAGACTTGCAGGAAAGCGCCCTTCATGATGATGCCCTGCAAAAAAACAATGGCGCAGACAGCCATGCAGATCAATCCCAGCCATTTGCCAAGCTGGTTCAAACTGCGCTGCAAAGGCGTCGCTTCTTCTTGAATGGACTGCAAACGGTCGGCAATCTGGCCGATTTCCGTTTTGCTGCCGGTAGCATAAACCAACCCGCGGCCTCGGCCGTAGGTTATAGGCGTACTCATGTAAGCCAGATTGCAGCGATCGCCCAGCGGTGTATCGGCGGGCAGGATTTTATCCGCGTCTTTTTCTACAGGCATGGATTCGCCGGTCAGCGAGGCTTCTTCAGCTTTCAGCGACGAGCATTCCAGCAAACGGATATCTGCCGGCGTTAAATCACCTGCTTCCAGTAAAACGAGATCACCGGGAACCAGATCGGCCGCCGGAATAGCCTGCTGATGTCCATCTCTTAAAACTCTGGCCTGAGGCGACGTCATTTTCTGTAAAGCTTCGATCGCCCTTTCTGCCCGTCCCTCTTGTATTAAGCCGAGAACCGCATTGATAATTACAATGGCCAGAATAACCAAAGCATCGATCCATTCCTGAAAAAATGCCGATAAAACGCAAGCCGCTATAAGAATGAGAACCATCGTATCTTTAAATTGGCTGAGTAGTCTGGAAAACCAGGATTGACGTTTCTTTTCCCGCAGAACATTGGGTCCATATTGAATAAGCCGCCTGCCGGCTTCATCATTGGTCAGGCCTTTTTGCGGGTCCACATCCAGCCAGGCGATTATTTGTTCCCGTGTTTCTTCATATGTTGTCTTTGCCATGCATGGTTCCTCTCACTTCTCTATTCTAAGGAATCGGGAATCCTACGGATAAAAAAAAAGACCATAATTCATGCCCTGCATGATTAATAGTCTCACCCTTACTGATAAAGCCAGGCCACCCGTGCCTTGTTGTTGACTTTATCTCCGTACGCTTACGGCAGTTACTCCCTAATAAGCAACTCAACTATATCATGCCTGGTCTATGATGTAAAGACAAGCGGCCGTTTTTTCTGTTAAATCGATGTTAACAATTTAATTCTGCGGTCAGATAAACCGGCTGGGCAGGATCGGACGGATTAGGAATATCAATCGGACTCGTTGCATAAAGTGGCAGAAAGCCGCAAAAAAACCGTCGAGAGCAGTACTGCCTCAACGGTTCTCATGGTGCCCAGAGCCGGAATCGAACCAGCCACACGAGGATTTTCAGTCCACTGCTCTACCTACTGAGCTATCTGGGCAATTTGGCGACGCAGAAGGGGCTCGAACCCTCGACCTCCAGCGTGACAGGCTGGCATTCTAACCAACTGAACTACCGGGCCATCTTGGTGGGAACAACAGGGCTCGAACCTGTGACCCTCTGCTTGTAAGGCAGATGCTCTCCCA
>CAYRWC010000101.1:0-8752 GCA_964427795.1 uncultured Oscillospiraceae bacterium
ATCCGGTCAAAGGCGCCCAAATTTTATCCGCCATATCGATGTTTCAGAATGTCGTTCCGGTTATCTTGTCGCATCACGAGCGAATCGACGGCACAGGATATCCTCAAGGACTGAAAGGCACGCAGATCCCGTTTTTATCTCGTTTGATCGCGGTTGTCGACGCCTTTGACGCCATGACCTCAGATCGTCAATACCGGCCGCGCCTGGATCTGGAAAGCGCCAAACGGCAGCTGCTGTTAGGCCGGGATACGCAGTTCGACCGCGAAATTGTCGACGCCTTCTTAAAAGTCCTGGATAACTATCCGGTCATGCTAAAAGAAATGGCGGAATCTCATATCGGAATCGACAGTTATCAAAATACTTGGATGTAACGATATGATTGATGAAGGAAGCAGCATGGTCGGCTAATCATACCATACTGAGCGGGGTGAGACAGAAACATGAAGAAAATTTGCGAAACGCTGGCGGCAACACCTTTATTCACCGGACTGAATCATGATTTGTTCCATGAATATTGCGGTAAAACAAGCATCAGGTTGGTATGGAAGGGCGAAGTTTTGGTTAATGAAGGCGATCCGTGTAATGGGATCGGCATGATTATTGACGGTCAGCTGGCCATGCAGAAATATTCCAGTTCCGGTGATTTTGCCACATTGGAACTGCTGGGCGCCGGCGAGCTCTTTGGAGAGTATTTGATCTTCGGCAATAAGAAAACCTATACCGTAACTATTGAGGCGGTAACCAATTCGAAAATTGTTTTTATATCGCGGGAAATATTGATGACCTTGCTTTATCAGAGTCCGGCTATCATGCAGAATTTTCTGACAATATTATCTGATCGGGTCCTGTCGCAGAACCGGCGTATTTCACTTCTGTCGCAGAAGAGTTTACGCCAGAAGATTGCTAATTATCTTTTGGAACTGCTGCGCGATCAGCTGGAAAAAGAAGGCGAATCACCGCGGACCGTCCGTAAGACGGTATCGACGCAGGCTGTTGAGCTGCCTGTTTCCAAGGAAGTCGTTTCCAGATTGTTGGCGATGCCCCGGCCTTCGTTTTCACGTGAATTGATCAGTATGGAACGAGATGGCCTGATCAGAGTAAGCGGCCGGGTAATCTGGCTTTTGGACATAGATCGGCTTGAACGCGGTGTGATCGAGGGATTCCAAAACAACTGACCCGGCCGGCATCCTCCGGAAATAGAGCGAGGCGCGTCTTCAACCGACTAATCTGATTAATCTGCCAGCCTGCATGACCTGCACGATGAAGACGTTTTCTTCGGGTTATACCTTAGGCATTCGGCTGAAGTTTACGTTTTGTTTACAAAAAGCTTTCCATCTCATTTATTTCACAGTATAATGAGTTCTGAATTTAATCGTGCGGGGTGGCTTATGGAGGCTCTGGAAAAAAAGATCCTCAAGGAAGGTCGGGTACTGACAGGAAATATCCTTAAAGTTGACAGCTTTCTGAACCACCAGATGGACCCGCTTTTGATGCAGGCAATCGGCCAGGAATTTGCCCGCCGGTTTGCCGGCGATTCGGTAACGAAAATTTTGACACTGGAAGCGTCGGGCATAGCGCCGGCGTTATTTACCGGGCTGGCTTTGGGCGTTCCGGTTTTGTTCGCGAAAAAAACCGCCGCCGGCAATATGGATCCCTTGACATTTTCTGCTGAAGTCTATTCCTATACGCGTAATAAAACCTATACCATCCGGGTCAGCCGGAGTTATCTGACGGCTGCCGACCGGGTCCTGATCATCGATGATTTTCTGGCACGTGGTCAGGCGGTGCTGGGGATGGCCGAATTAATCGGCCAGGCCGGCGCGTCTTTGGCCGGCGCGGGCATCGTCATTGAAAAGGGTTTTCAGGATGGCGGTGCCATCGTTCGGCAAAAGGGCATACGGGTTGAATCCCTTGCCATCATAAAGGACATGACCAATGGACAGATCACATTTAGTTGAAGTTTAGATTACAGAAGGAGGAAATCATTCATGAAACTTCGCAAGGCACTATCGATTATGCTCTGTCTTACTTTACTGGCGGGCGTTATGCTCATGGCCGGATGTTCCCAGGCCGCCGGCAGCGGCAAGGTCAAAGTCGGTGTTATCTACATCAATCCTACCAATGACGGCGGATGGTCGGAAGCTCATGCCAAGGGTTTTAAGGCTGCTATCGAGGCTATTGGCGCCGATAAGGTCGAACTGAAGGAAATGGCGTCCATTCCGGACAATGACGCGCAGAAAACCGAAACAGCCTTAAAGCAGCTGGCTGAAGAAGGCTGTCAGATTATCTTTGCCACCAGCTACGGCTATATGGAAACTGTGGCTAAAGTTGCCAAAGAGTATCCCAATATTAAGTTTGAGCATTGCTCCGGATCCATGAAATCCGATAATATGGCCAACTATTTCGGCCAGATTGAACAGCCTCGTTATTTGTCGGGCATCGTTGCCGGCATGATGACGAAGTCGAATAAAATCGGTTATGTCGCCGCTCAGCAGATAGCGGAATGCATCCGCGGTATCAACGCTTTCACGCTCGGCGTTCATTCGGTCAATCCGGATGCCGAAGTCCAGGTCATCTGGACAAATACCTGGTATGATCCGCAGAAAGAAAAAGAAGCGGCTATTTCTCTGATTGACGCCGGCTGCGACGTGCTGACCCAGCACCAGGATTCCACGGCCGTTCAGCAGGCTGCTCAGGAAAAGGGCGCTTATGGCATCGGCTATGATAACCCGATGTACAGCGATGCGATTAAAGATGCTTACTTGACCGCGCCGGTCTGGCAATGGGCCGCTTATTATCAAAGCAGAATCCAGGCTGTTATCGACGGCAGCTGGAAAACAGGCGAATACTGGGGCGGCATGAAGGAAGGCATCGTCGGTCTCGATACGATGACCAGCTTGGTTCCTTCCGATGTGCAGACGAAAGTCAACAGCCTGGTTGACACCATGAAGAGCAAGGGCAATGATTTCGTTTTTGCCGGCCCGATCAAAGATAATAACGGCACAGAACGTGTCGCGTCGGGCGCTACTTTGGATAAAGCCGCCCAGATGTCCATGGATTGGTTTGTCGAAGGCGTTGTTGTCTCCGGCAAATAAACATCCCGAGAATCAGCCGGCTGTCGGCCGGCATCCGATCTGTTCCAGGTTACTCGATGTGTCTTGCGGCAATTGGTGTCAATTGCCGCAAGACGCCTTTATGTGTGAGGTGCAGGCATGCCTGAAATAATCCAAGATCCGGCGCCGGCCATTGCGATGACCGGTATTTGCAAAGGTTTCGGTTGTGTCCAGGCCAACCAGGATATCCTGTTCTCTGTAGAGGCCGGTGAAATTCATGCTTTGTTAGGCGAAAACGGTTCCGGCAAAAGCACGCTGATGAATATTCTTTCGGGCATTTATCAGCCTGACGCCGGAACAATCATGATCCGCGGCCGTCAGGTCGCTTTTCACGCGCCGCATGATTCGATTGCCGAAGGGATCGGCATGATCCACCAGCATTTCAAATTGGTCGAAAATTTATCGGCATTTGAGAATATCCTTGCCGGTACCGGAAAAGGTTTGCGGCTGGATCGCAAAGCGGCCGCCAAGAAAATCCGGTCCTATGCCGAACGATTTGAAATGGATGTGGCTCTCGATAAACCGGTCGGCCAGATGTCGGTCGGCGAAAAACAGACTGTGGAAATTATGAAAGTCCTTTATCGGGGTTCCGATATCCTTGTTTTAGATGAACCGACCGCTGTTCTTACGCCGCAGGAAATACAAAGGCTTTTTAAAATACTCCGGCGTATGCGCCGCGAAGGGCACGCGATTATTTTTATCAGCCATAAGCTGAATGAAGTGATGGAGCTGTGCGACCGGGTTACTGTTCTGCGGCGGGGTCAAACGGTCGGTACGGCGCGGGTCGCCGATGTAACGACCGATCAGCTGGTGGAATTGATGGTCGGACACAGCGTCGATCTGTCGATCAACCGGCCGCATGTTCAGAGCGACGGCCTTTGTTTGTCCGTTGAGCATCTGAGTGTTCAGGACGCGGAAGGTTTGGTGAAACTGGATGATGTCGGATTCGATTTGTGGCACGGCGAGATCCTCGGCGTAGCCGGTTTGGCCGGCAGCGGTCAGAAGGAACTGTGCGAGGCGATAGCCGGTCTGGTTCAGAATGTGCATGGCAGCGTCCGCTTTCATCAGACTGAGATCATCGGCAAATCGCCGCGGGAAATTATTCGCATGGGGATCAGCATGAGCTTTATCCCGGAGGATCGCCTCGGCATGGGACTGGTTGCTTCCATGGACATCGCCGATAACATCATGCTGAAGGATTATGCGTTCCGCAAAGGTCTTTTTCTAGATCGCAAAGAAGCCAGGATCAAAGCCCGGAAGATTGTCGAGCAGCTAAAAATCAGCACGCCCGGCATTTTTCATACAGTTCGCAAATTATCCGGCGGCAATATCCAGAAAGTTATTCTCGGACGCGAAATCAATCTGAATCCCAAGCTCCTGATTACGGCTTATGCCGTGCGCGGTTTGGACATTAATTCGTCATATACCATTTACCAACTCATCAATGAACAGAAAATGAAAGGCGTGGCCGTGCTTTATATCGGCGAGGATCTGGATGTGCTGCTGGAATTGTGCGACCGCATTCTGGTCTTATGCGGCGGCCGGGTTACCGGGCTGGTCGACGCCCGCAAAACAAGTAAAGAACAAATCGGGCTTATGATGGCCGGCGGGAAATCGGAACAGCTGCCGTCATGGGGAGAGGAGAAGGCGGCATGCGGGATAAAATAAGAAAGCCTTGGCCGGCCGGCCATTTTTCAGTTCGGATAGCCCAGAAGGAAGACGCTGCCGGCGTCAGGGCTTTATTGATCCGCAGTTGTACCATTGTCGCGGCTCTGCTGTTTTCCATGCTGATCATTTTTGGATTGGGGTATGATCCGCTGCAGGCGATGTATGCGATGCTCAAGGGATCGTTCGGTTCGGTTTACGGGATTAAAAACACCGTGGTTGTCGCGATTCCGCTTCTGGTCACGGCGGTTGGCCTTTCTGTAGCTTTCAGCATGAAATTCTGGAATATCGGCGCTGAAGGACAGTTTGTATTCGGCGCGATTTGCGCTACTTTAGTTACGCGTTGCGTGCCGGAGCAGATCAACGGGTTTCTGCTGACTTGCCTGATGGTGTTGGCCGGTATGATCGGCGGCGCCATATGGGCTTTGATACCGGGTTTGTTTCGCGCTTATTCCAATACAAACGAAACCTTGTTTACTTTGATGATGAATTATTTGGCGATAAAAATTGCCGTTTATCTGCGCTGCGAATTATGGAAAGATCCGGCGGCCTTGGGATTCCCTCAGATCAAGGCTATTCCGGAACAGGCGTATTTGCCTAAAGTTTTCGGCGTCCATATCGGCTGGATCATTGCTTTAGCTGTCGCGGCTCTGGTTGCCGTATTTTTGAAATATACGAAAAAAGGCTATGAAATCCGCGTCGTCGGCGAAAGTGAAAGGACGGCCTGTTATGCCGGCATCAATGTCAAGCATGTTATTTTGACGGGCGTGCTGATCTCAGGCGGTTTAGTTGGTTTGGCTTCGGTTCTTAAATTAAACGGCGTATCCTATGTTTTATCGGAAAACATCGGCGGCGGCAGCGGGTTTACCGCGATTATCGTCGCTTGGCTGTCGCAGTTGAAGGCGCCGGTCATGATTGTTGTCGCTTTGCTTTTTGCGGCGATGGAACAAGGTTCGATGGCGATGGAACTATCGTTGAATATTCCGGCTTCCGTGGCCAAAATCATTGAAGGTTTGATTCTCTTCTCCGCACTGGCAGCTGAATTCTTTATCCGATACCGTATTATCGCAACCCGAAAAACAGAGGCCTGCATGACGGAATCAAAAGAGCGGAAGGAGGCCGGATTATGACCGCGTCGTTATTTATCGCGCTTTTTCTCGCTTCGGCGATCCGCATGTCGGTGCCATTGCTTCTGGGCACTTTAGGAGAATCGCTGACTGAACGGGCCGGACATCTCAATCTGGGCGTTGAAGGCTTGATGCTGATGGGCGCCGTAACCGGCTATCTGGTCGCTTTTCGGACCGGCAATCTGGTGTTGGCGGTTTTAGCCGGCATGTTGGGCGCCGGTTTCGGCAGCCTGATTTATGCCATATTGACCATTACGTTTCGGACCAAACAGGATGTTACCGGTTTGGCGCTAACTATTTTCGGCACCGGATTTGCCAACACACTGGGCAAATCGGTTGCCGGCACCATGACGCCGGACTCGATCCGGCAATTTGGCCAGGCCAGCCCGCTGCAACCGAATTTGACCGACGTGGAAGCATGGCCGGTTATCGGACCGGTCCTGACCTTCATCAGCACGGCTTTCCTGCAGCATAATCTTTTTATCTATCTGACTTATCTTCTGGCTCTGCTCATGGCCCTCTACCTGTTTAAAACCAGACAAGGCCTGCATGTGCGCTGTACCGGCGAGAATCCCGCTTCGGCCGACGCGTCCGGCATCAGAGTCATTGCGATCCGATATATCCACGTGATTGTCGGCGGCATGTTGTGCGGTTTGGGCGGCGTCTATATATCGGTCATCAATGTAGGCACCTGGCTGGATGACATCGTTGCCGGACGCGGCTGGATTGTTGTCGCTCTGGTCATTTTTATCCGCTGGCATCCGCTGAAAGCCATGGCCGGTTCGCTTTTATTCGGTGCTTTGGAGATCATCGGCTTCCGCTTGCAGCAGATTCCCGCTCTGGCCGGATTGCCGATTTTTTCGCAATATATTATCGATATGTATCCTTATTTGATGACCATTCTGGTTTTGATCCTGACTTATGCGCGAAAAAAGGCCTGGCAGGGTCCGGCTGCCCTGGGTCAAGCCTATTTCCGCGAAGACCGTTGACGGTTATCGGGTTATATTGTCCGGCCGGACTGTGATTTTTTACAGGATGTTTTTTCGGCTGCTTCTTGTTTACCTTGCGGACTTGTCATATGATAATTCCTGTAGACCTGGTTTACGGGGTCTGAACGAAAGGGAATAGGGAAGTGCAATTGAACAGCAGCGATATTTTAACCGATCTGGGAAAATTCATAACGGATCTTTTCCAGAACATGGCCAGCGGCCTGCTCTTTTTCGGCGGCCCCCTGGACATCGCCGTCGCCGTTCTCGACGTCCTGGCCACGACGCTGGTTGTCTACTATGTCCTGAAAATTTTGCGCGATTCGCGGGCCTGGCAGCTGCTTAAAGGATTGATTCTCATCCTGGCTTTCGCCGTTGTCTGCAGTCTGATCGGTTTAACGACCGTCGGCTTTCTGCTCAACAACACCATCTCTGTCCTGGCCATTGCTTTTGTCGTCATTTTTCAGCCTGAGCTGCGTCGAGCCTTGGAAACGGTCGGCCGCAACAGCTTTAATGTCATCTCGTCGGCGATAACGCCGGAAGAAAAAGGCCGTTCCGCCGGATCGGTTCATAATTTAATTGAAGCGATTGTACGGGCTTGTGAAAAAATGGCCGAGACGCGTACCGGAGCCTTAATCATTTTGGAACGCCAGACCAAGCTGGGCGAATTAGTCGAGCAGGAGAATGTCGTTCAGCTGGACGCGGCGGTTTCGGCTACCATGCTGATGCAGATCTTTTATAAAGGATCCCCCTTGCATGACGGCGCTGTTTTAATCCGCGACGGCCGCCTGACCGCCGCCCGAGTCCATGTGCCTTTATCAGACAATTATCATCTCCGCCGGGATTACGGCACCCGTCACCGGGCGGCAATCGGAGCCAGCGAAATGGGCGACGCGATTGCGGTTGTTGTATCTGAAGAACGCGGCAGCATCGGGCTGACTCTTGAAGGCAGGCTTTACCAGCTTGACAACGGTGATGCCTTGCGTACCCTTCTGCACAAATTATTAGCGCCCGGGCGCGGCAGCGTCGGCCTGAGCGGTTTAAGCAGCCTGTTCCACAATCCCAGACGGCAGAGTCAGCAAGCCGATATGCCTGCGGCGGATGCGGATTCGGCCGCGGATGATTTGCTTGTAGCCGCGCCGGCGCCGAAAACGGGCAAGAAAACCGTGCGAAGGGCATCGGTTGTGCCGGTCCGCAAGAAACGCGCCCTTCTGACGATCGCTTCGCTGGCTATTGCCATTGTTCTTTGGCTATATGTCCAGGTGACGGTTAACCCGATCGATACCAAATCCTATACGGTTCCCCTGACTTATCGGGGCGTGGAAACCGCTCAGGATAAAGGATACGACATCCAGTTTCCCTTGCAGAATGTCCAGGTTACGATCATGGGCCGCAAGAAGACCTTGAGCGGATTAAAGTCCGAGTCGGTAACCGCTTATCTGGATTTTTCGCAAATCGACAGCACCGGACTGATCCGGATGAATATACAAATCGATACCAAAGGCCTTTTGTATTTACGCGCTACTTATATATCGCCGAATTCGGTCACCGTTAGTATTCGGGAAAAAGCGGCAGATGATTGATCGGCCGGCGTGTAATATTTTTGCAATATTGAAGTAAACTTATTGTCGCATTATGCCGGCACCGCGTGAAACATTCGTCAAAACATCGGATGATATAATAAAGCCATCTTAAGCGTTCTAAAGGATACGATCTGTAAACGAGAAAGGAACACGGCATGGCAAGAATGTTTGGAACTGACGGTGTACGCGGTATTGCCAATAAAGAGTTGACTCCTGATCTGGCTTATCGGCTCGGATGGGCCGGCGCCCTTGTTCTGGCCGGCGAATGCCGGCATAAA
>CAYRWC010000102.1:0-8721 GCA_964427795.1 uncultured Oscillospiraceae bacterium
CTGCAGTGTTTGTAAAAATACAGGCAGCGGCGTCCGCGGCTGATGTGGCAAAGCAGGATCGGCAGAAACAGCCGGCCAGTTGAAATCGCAGTCGTTGCCGCCGTACTCCAGAAGGATCATATCGCAGTCCAGGCCGGTCGACAACGACCGTTCAAGCATCTGGCAGCCTTTGTCGATCGTGCAGCCAAAACGTGATTTGTTTAAAATCGGCACGCCCAGGATCTTTTCGACGCCATGCACACAGCTGTCGGAAAGCAGTTGATAAGTTCCCCGCACATCATCGAGAACGACACCTTTTAAAACCGAATCGCCCCAAACGCCAATTTTGCTGAGGTTGATCATTTATCAACCCTCCCTCGTTATAATTTTACGGACTTTATTATATCATTATCATTATTATATAACAACTTGTTTGTTATTATAAGTTTGACCGGCCGCTGTGTAAAGCTCCATTCTGTTTACGGTCGAAAAATATGATATACTGATGTTGTCGGTTACCTTTTCATAAATGAGATCGTTTTCCTCAGATCATTGACAGCTTCACGCTTTGCTTTTCCGGCGCTAAGCCGGCAAGGAGGATCATCGATGAAAAAGATTACAATAGTCCTTATCGTCTTGAGTCTGCTTTTCTTGATCTTTGCCGGTGCGGGCTGCGCCGGCAGCTCATCAGGCAATAAGCAATACGACAAGGAAACGGCTTCCACGACAGCTGCCGGCAGCAAAAATGATTCCGGCGCGCCGAACCCGACCGGCGGCGCAGCGGCAGCCGAACGGAAAATGATCCGCAATTCGGCGCTGGATCTTGAAGCCAAGGATGTTGTCGCCGCTTATGAGGCTCTGCTGGCTTACGCCGAGCAATACGGCGGTTATGAAGTCTATCGCAATCAGCAGCGCAGCAGCGGTTATTTGTCGATCGACGCGCAGATCAAAATCAAACCGGAGCATCTCGACGCTTTCATCGCCTATGCCGCCACTCAGGCGGACGTGATCAACACCAGCATCACCAGCGAAGATATAACGGAATCGTACTATGATGCCCAAACCCGCCTGAAAACCATGGAAGAAGCCTTGGAAACCTATTATACGTTCCTGAAGAATGCCAAAACCATTGAAGAGAGTCTGGCCGTCCAGAATCAGATCAACCAGCTGACTTTGGAAATCGAGTCGCTCAAAGGCAAGATCAAATTGTGGGACAGTCTGCTGGCTGAATCGGTAGTCACCATCCGTCTGCGGCAGATCGACGATCCGGTCAAGATCAAGAAGGAAATAAACTGGTCGGCGCTGACTTTCGAAGACATGGCTTATCTGATGAAATCCGGACTGGCCGGCGTGGTCAACGTCCTGGTCGGCATTTTCCAATGGCTGGCCATCGTCCTGGTCGCCGCGGCTCCTGTCTGGATCATCGCCATTGTCGTCATCATCATCGTCAGGCGGCGGATCAAGAAGCGCCGGCAAAAAAAAGCTGTCCAGCCGCAGGCTCCCCCGCATGACCAATCCCAGAATCCACAGCCGCCTTACAATCCGTAAATCGTGAACCAACCGTCTTCTGCTAAAAGGGCCCGGCTGATGATCAGCCGGGCCCTTTCGCGTCAAAGCACTTCTTGCAGGATGTAATCGGGATGGCCCAAGCCTTGTTTCTCCAGCTGAGCGATCTGGATATAAGGATTCTTGCCGTGCAGTCTTTCAAAAAGATGCCCGTGGTCGCCCAGAGGCATGCCGGCAGGAATGCCGACCGGAATCAAATCCTCCATTTTTATGGCGTCCAGCGATGCCTGTTCGATGGCGACGATATCCTTTGAAGCCATGATGCCGATATCGGGCACCAGCGAAGGCGTCGTCATGCCCCAGCAGTCACAGAGCGCCGTGATCGCGGTCAGGACATTGATATGGTAGATCCGTTCGGGGGCAAAAGTATCGAGGACCGTCTTGGTGCAAAGCGCCATGCCGGCCTGGAAATCGGCATACTTATGGCCGGTCATGACCAGAGCGCCGGTCGGGCAAACCTTGACGCAATGCTGGCAGGCGGTGCAATGATGATAGTTGACCTGATAATGATCATTTTCGTCAAATTGATTAGCCTGATGGTTGCACGACGTAATGCACTGGCCACAATGGATGCACAGATCCTCCTGCCAGGTTATGCCGCCCTCCAGGCTGTGGATTTCATGCCGGGTCCGGTCGGTCACGCAGCCCATGGCGATGTTTTTGCAGGCGCCGCCGTAGCCGCAGCTGCCGTGGCCTTTGACATGCGAAAAATTGATCAGGATGTCCGCGTCGTGAATCAAACCGGCGATGTCGATATGCCGCAGCGACTGATAGTCGACCGCTTGGGTATAGAAATACTTGCCCAAGTGGCCGCAGCCTTCCAGAATCGGACAGCCGACGCTGGTTTCCGTATAGCCGCGATGTTCCGGGTGCCGGGCCTGGATGTAATGGTCGGTAATAAAACAATCGCCGCCATGCTCCTTGATAAAGGAGACCAACAGGCGGATAAATACGAGCGGTATCGTGCTGTAGCCAAGATGATCGCCCACATGCAGTTTGATGGCGACGGTCTTGCCGGCAACTTGATCGGCTAATCCGGTCAGCGGCAGCAGACGGCTGAATTTCGCCGGCAGAGTCTGATCGGCGTCATAACGGCTATATGCCATGGGAGCAAAAAGTACGGTGGCGGGATCTGAAGTCATGGTAAACACCTCCTGAGCCAATTCTATCGTTATTCAATTCTGCTGTATAGTAATTACCTTTAGGTAAGTATTCGCTTTGTTCATACCTGTTCCGGCGGCAGAGGATTCAATTCGCCTTGGAAAACGGCTTGAAACACCAGTGCCGCGGCGCCGATCAACGGCGTCCGGCTGCCGAACGCGGCTGCCTGAACCGGTATATGCTTGGACTGGCGTTGAAAAATGCTCTGATTTAATTTTCGCTGCAGATCATCACGGATCAAAGGAACCAGACAGCTGCCTTCATGCCCGATCAGGATAAGGTCCGGATCAAACAGATTGGCCAAATTGATCAGCGCCGCGCTTAACGCCTCAATCAAGCCGCGTCGCCAGGCGCAATCCGCTTGAACGCCGGCAGCGGTCTGCAGAAGGTCGTCAAGCGACGGCACACCGGCCTGCCGCAGGATAACCGGAATGCTGGCATAGAGCTCCAGGCAGCCGCGATGCCCGCAGCTGCAGAGCGGCCCGTCCATCTGCAGACTCATATGGCCGATTTCGCCGGTAAAGCCGCTGCCGCCGAGAAAAATCTGCCCGTTGACGATGATCCCGGCGCCGACGCCGTTGGTCAGGCCGACGTAAATCATGTGGCCGGATGAACGGCCGGCGCCATACAGATACTCCGCCAGGCCCGCGGCATTCATATCATTCTCCAGAAAGACCGGTAAATCAACCGTTTCTTCCACGATCCGGCGCAAGGGCAGGTCGGCTAGGTCATAGAAATTCGGCGGTGTCAGCAGACGTCCCTGACGCCGGTCCAGAGGCCCGATGCTGCTGATGCCGAAGCCGGCCACATTGCCGTTCTTGGTTTCATCGGCCATTTGCCGGACCAGCCGTTGGATTTGCCGCATATAGGTTTCCGGCGTTATCGGCCGGGTCCAGTCACCCAGCGCCAGACGCCAGACCCGGATGATCCGGCCGCTGATATCGGCCCAAACGCCTTCGATGGCGTCGCGCGACAGATAAAGGCCCAGGGCGGTTATCTGATCCGGCAGCAGAGCCAGCGTCGCCGCCGGACGACCGGAAGCCGCCTGTTTCCCGGCGCCGCCGGTTTTACCCTGCAGTTTTGCCGCGCCGGTACACTCACCGACCAAACCGGATTTTTGCAATTCCGACGCAATCATGCCGACAGCCATTTTGGTCAGACCCAGCCGTTTAGCCAGAGCCAGACGGGTGGCTGCTCCCTCGGTCGCCAAAAGGCGCAGGACTTCGGCCCGGTTTGAGGTACGCAGATACTTGAGGTTCCTCGCTGCACGTGTGCGTTCAGACGGCGTCTGCTTCATTTTTTACCTTTCTGAGCCGGTTCTGATGATCGGCCGGATATTTGTAAAAATTATTTACTATAATCTTATTTCATGATACGATCAAACAGGAAAGCAGGCAAGATCAAAATCAATTTCTTTCCCGGACAGGCAGCCTGCCGAAAAATCCGGAATAATAAAGCCGGCGCTCAGCAATGGCTAAAATATCAGGAGGCGTTATTGTGAAAAAAGCAATTATGTTCGGAGCCGGTGCGATCGGCCGCGGTTTTATCGGGCAAACGTTCAGCCAATCCGGTTATCACGTCACTTTTGTCGACATTTTCCCTTCGGTCATCGACGCTTTGAACGAGCAAGGCCGTTATCCGGTGCAAATTGTCAGTGAGCAGCAGGTCGAAACGGTCTGGGTCGGTCCGGTCGGCGGTTTATTATCCGGCGACACCGACGCGGTGGCCAACGCCATTGCCGGCGCCGATCTGATGGCGACCGCGGTCGGCGTCAATGCTCTGAAGGCCGTGGCGCCGACACTGGCAGCCGGTTTCAGCCGCCGCTGGCAGAACGGCAATCTGACCCCGCTCGATGTCATCGTCTGCGAAAACAAGCTGGATGCGGACAAGTATCTGCGCGAACTGGTCCGGCCTCACCTGCCGGCCGACGAACAGCCGAAGCTGGACGAGCTGATCGGCTTTGTCGAAGCATCGATCGGCCGAATGGTGCCGGTCATGCCGGATGCTTTGAAAAAAGAGCAGCCTTTGCTGATCCAGGTTGAACCTTATCATGATCTGCCGGTCGACGCCGCCGGTTTCCGCGGCCCCGTCCCCGATTTGATCGCCCTGAAGCCCTTCGCGCCTTTCGATTTTTTTATCAAGCGCAAATTGTTTGTCCATAATTTGGGGCATGCGGTCACCGCTTATCTGGGTTGGCTGAAACACCATGCCACGATCGCCGACGCGGTTCAGGATCCCGAAATACGCCTTATCGCGCGCCGGGCCATGATGGAATCGGCAGTGGCGCTGTCCCGTTATTATCAGGTTCCGCTGGAAGAACTGACCGCCCATGTTGACGATCTGCTCAGCCGTTTTGCCAATCGCCGCCTGGGCGACACCGTAGCGCGGGTCGGCCGCGATCCGATGCGCAAATTATCTGTCGACGACCGCCTGGCCGGCGCTCTGCGTTTTTCCTTGCAGCAGGGTGTCGAACCGCAGGCTACCGCGCTCGGTCTGGCTGCCGGCTTGCTGTTCGACTCGGCCGACGATCCGGCCGCGGTCACCATGCAGGAAACGATCGCCAAAGACGGAGCCGACGCCTTTTTAATCAATCATGCCGGTCTGGCCGGTTCAGCCGAACTGGATCTTTGGCGTGGTTTTGCTCTGACGCTTAAGGATGCATTAACCTTCGGTCTTGCGCCGAATAAATGAGGAGGCTGATCAACTGTGTCCAATAAGGAAAAAACCATTCAAGCTATCGTCGCCGGCCACCTGTGCCTGGACTTGAATCCTGCTTTTGCCGCCGACGGCGGGCAATCCATGAAGGATATCCTGATCCCCGGCAAACTCATCAACATGGGCCAGGCTACCCTGTCGACCGGCGGCGCGGTCTCCAATACCGGCATTTCCCTGCGCATGCTGGGCATCGATACCCGCCTGATGGGAAAAATCGGCTCAGATCTGCTGGGTGGCGTCGTGGAGAATATTCTCCGGTCTTACGGCGCCGATGACGGGCTGATCGTCGACCCGGCCGCCAGCACGTCTTATTCGGTTGTTATCGCGCCGCCGGGCGTCGATCGGATTTTCCTTCATCACACAGGAGCCAACGACACCTTCTGCACCAAGGATCTCAATCTGGATCAGGTAGCCGCCGCCAGGCTGTTTCATTTCGGCTATCCGCCGTTGATGCGCCAAATGTATGCCGACGGTGGCGTCGAACTGGCCAAGATGTTTCAAACGGTCCGCGATCTGGATGTGACAACCTCGCTTGACTTGGCCTTGCCCGATCCGGCTTCCGCCGCCGGACAAGCCGACTGGTTGGAAATTCTCGGCCGGGTTCTGCCTTTGACCGACGTTTTCCTGCCCAGTCTGGAAGAACTGCTGTACATGCTCGACCGGCCTTGCTTCGACAAAATTAAAGCCGAAGCCGGCGACCGCGATTTGATGGCTTTTTACGATTTCAGCCGGCTTCCGGCTCTGGCCGCCCGTCTGATCGACATGGGCGTTAAGGTTGTCGTTATAAAGCTGGGCCGCCGCGGCTATTACATCCGGACCGCCGATCGCAGCCGGCTTGCCGCCATGGGGCCGGCCAGACCTGCCGATCTGGACAATTGGAGCAACCGCGAGCTTCAGATCGAGATTTTTGACGTCCGCAATATCGCTTCCACGAGCGGCGCCGGCGATGCCAGCATAGCCGGATTCCTGGCCGGGCTGCTGACCGGGCAAACCGTGGAAATGGCAGGCCAGCTGGCTTGCGCGGTCGCGTCGCTGAAAATCCAGGTCAAGACCTCCGTCGGCGGTTTAGTGCCGCTGCCGGAAGTGATCGCCCGCATTCCTGATTGGCAAAAGGAGCCGCTTGACCAGGATCCGGCGTATTGGCAATACGAACCGGCAGCCCGGGTTTGGCGCGGCCGGGCCGACCGGACATATGTATCTTGAATTCAACCGAAAAATTCCTGCTCCAGCATCGCGCACAGCGTATGGTAAACGGGCAGGTGCAATTCCTGTACATCAGGCGTCGAAGTGGCCGGAACTTTAATACAAAGCTCGGCCACTTCGGCTATCAGGCCGCCGCCGGAACCGGTCAGGGCTATGGTATGCATATCCAATCCGCGGGCCAGTTTGATGGCCTGCAGGACGTTTCGCGCGTTGCCGGACGTGCTGATTCCCAGCAAAACATCGCCGGGGCGGCCTAAAGCCAGCACCTGCTGGGCATATACCAGATCGGCGCCCAAGTCGTTGGCGACAGCCGAACCGATCGCGGCCTGGCCGACCAGGGGTATCGCCGGCAGGCCAAGCTGCAGCCGATCCAAAAGATCCTGAATGTCATCATAGGCCGCGCAGGATGCCAGGCGGCCCGCTATATCGCGCCTTTCCGGTTCCGGAATCGGCCGGCGGAGCAAAAAGCCCTTCAGCAATTCGCCGGCAATATGTTCGCTGTCCGAAGCGCTGCCGCCGTTGCCGCATAAAAGAAGCTGGCCGCCCTCCCGGAAAGAGGCCGCCATCATTTCATACGCCCGGCGCATCTCGGGCAGGACCGGCTTCAAAACCGGATACCGACGACCGGCTCCGGCTAAAATGTTCTCAACCGCCGACGAGTTCTTTTTCATCGTATCCGCATCGTTCATATCGCAAAACCTCCCCGTTCACCTTCCATAGCGACGCTCAACGCCGCCAGATCGCCGATAGACTCGCCCAACGCCGCGCGGACAACCTGGCAGCGGCGAAAATTGCGTTCCAGGCTTTCATCGCGCAAAATCGCTTCGGCGGCAGGCCAGATCCAAGAATAACTACGGACAAAGATGCTGCCGATGATGATCCGCTCCGGATTCAGCAGATCGAGCAGCAGAGCCAGCCCCCGTCCCAGATACTCGCCGGAAACAGCCAGGATGTGACGAGCCAGCGGATCACCGGCATCAGCCGCTTCGCCGACCGTTTTGGCGGTCAGCTTCTCGATGCCGCCGGCTGCTTCGCAGAAAGCGACCCGTTCGCCCATCTGTGTCTTTTCCATAACCAGAGTCCGCGCCAGCTGGGCGATTCCCCCTCCGGAACAAAATCCTTCCATAGAACCGGCCTTGCCATAACCGACAGGTCCTATGGGACTGATGCGGACGTGGCCGATTTCTCCGGCGCCGTCATCGATGCCGGAATACAGCCTGCCGTTCAAGATCAGCCCGGCGCCGAATCCGGTCCCGAAGGTTATGAAAACCATATTCCGGCAGCCTTGCCCGGCGCCGAAACGCCATTCGGCCAAAGCGCCGGCATCGGCGTCGTTCAGAAGCCATGCCGGAATACCCAGAGCTGATTCGACCATCCGGGTTACCGGAATATTGTCCCAGCCCGGCAAATTAGGTGGCGATTGGATGATGCCCCGCCGCGAATCCAGCGGACTGCCGCAGGCTATGCCGGCGCCGATCAGCTGTTCATCCGGCGGCAGACTGCCGCGCAGCTCTTTAGCGGCTTCAATCAAATGAAGCAGAACCTCTTCCGGTCCTCCGGTTTCGCGTGTCGGGAAAACGCGGCGGCCGACGATATCCGGCCGGTCGGAGCCATCCGCGTAGCGGCCCAGAATCACGGCACATTTGGTGCCGCCGATATCGAAACCTAAATAAGATTTGCCTGACGCCATGATTTGATCCTCTTTCTCTCATTATTTATCATTGATCATTATTTATCATGTATTCTCACGTCGATTAACGCATATCTTCAAAATAACTGCAGGCTGCGTAAAATACAAGAACCTAAAAACAGCGTCGCGCCGGCGATGATGGTTGTGACCAGAATAATCTGGCTGGCGAGATCGGAATCGCTGTTCATGTTCTTGGCCATGATATAGCTGGATACGGCTGTCGGTCCGCAGAAAATGATGAAAATGGCGCCCAATTCGGGGCCGCGGAAACCAAAAGCAACAGCCGCGGCAAGAACGATAGCCGGTATGGCCAGCATTCGGACGGCAACCGCGGCAAAAATCAACTTCAAGTTTCCCGCGGCACGCTGCCAATTAAATTGGCCGCCCAGTAAAATAAGCGCCAGGGG
>CAYRWC010000103.1:0-8688 GCA_964427795.1 uncultured Oscillospiraceae bacterium
TTTTTCGTTTTGGGAGGTCCCCCGGCCAACTGGTGGCCGGGGTCCTGCCGATTATACCAGTAATTTGAGGATAGCCTTCGCGGCTCCGTCAATGCCGAACTTTGAAGTGGATATAGCCAGGTCGTAAGACGAGCATAAGCCCCATTTATTGTCCGAATAGGTGTTATGATAACCGGCCCGGTCCTTGTCGATTTTTTTGATCAGCGCAGCGGCTTTTTGCGCGTCGAGCTTCTCGTTTTCCATGACGCGCCGGATCCGGTCTTCTTTACGGGCGTGGATAAAAATGGAGATCATATCCGGATCGTCTTTCAGGATAAATTCCGCCACACGTCCGACAATGACGCAGGAACCTTCCGCCGCGATGGCTTTGATCGTTTGCGCTTGCATCTGGTATATTTTGTCGTTGATGATATAGAACATGGCGTCATAATCGATTTGATAAGGATTGCGCAGACCCATGGGGAATCCCATGGTTGACCAGGAGACCGGTTTCTCGTCGGCGTCTTTTAGCGTCTCTTCCGATACGCCGTGCGCCAGGGCGGTTTTAGCCAGCAGGTTCTTGTCGTAGCAGGTGATGCCCAGCTGGCCGGCGAGCGTTTCACCGACGATCCGGCCGCCGCTGCCATACTCGCGGCGGATGCAGATGATTCTTCTTTTGTCCATGTCGACAGCCCCCAATCCGGCCTCTTGCGAAAGGCCTGTTATGATGATGGATTCATGATTACGCCCGAATGCCCCAAATCAACCAGAGAACGACATAAGCGGCGGTTATGGCCGCCAGGGTGTAAGGCACGCTGATCTTCATGTATTCGCTGTTTTTCACTTCATAGCCCTGTTTACGCAGAATGCCGATGGCCATGATATTGGCGGAGGCGCCGATCGGCGTCAGATTGCCGCCCAGCGTTGCGCCGGACAGCAGGCCGAAATAAAGAATATAAGGCTCGACCCCCATAAAGGATGCGATGCTGGCGACAACCGGCAGCATCGTCGCGACATAGGGGATGTTGTCGATGAAAGCGGAAAGCAGCACGGAAGCCCACAAGAGGATAGTGTACATCAGAAAGACCGAATTGCCGCCGATTTTAACAAATAACGACGCGATCGCGTCGATGACGCCGGCCTCTTTGATCGCGCCGATGACGACAAAGAGAGAAGCTAAAAGCAGAATGGTAAAATAATCCATTTCCATAAAGGACCGTTTCAGAATATCCCATTTCTTTTGCCGAATGATTTCATAAATAATGCCGATGATCATGAGGCTCATGCAGATGATGCCGTTCGTCACGTCCGGCTTGTTCGGGATGAAGGAAGCGACAATAAGCAGAACAATCGTGCCTAGGAGCAGGATGGAAGGGAAGTAATCCTCGACTTCTGTGATCTTGTCGACGTCGACTTTTTCCTTGAAATGGCGAAAAACAAAAAGCAGGGTCGCCGTTGCCGCCAGGAGTCCCAGCTGCACGATCCAGAACATGCCGGGCTTGCCCAGCATCCAGAAAAAGTCCAGAAAATCCATTTTGGCGCGGCTGCCGAGCATAATGGAAGTCGTGTCGCCGACCAGGGTGGCGGCGCCTTCCAGATTCGAGGCGACAGCAATGGCGATAACGCTCGGGACCGGCGATATTTTCAGCTTTTTGGCGATCGTTATCGCTACCGGAGCCACCATTAACACGGTGGCGACATTGTCAACAAACGCCGAGATAATTCCGGCAAAAACCGATAAAGCAATAATGGTCCATTTGATATTGGGCACTTTTTTAATGATCAGGTCGGCCAGCCGCGACGGCATCCGTGATTCGATAAAGATATTGACGACGCCCATCGTGCCGGCGATCATGAAGATAACATTCCAATCGACGGCCGGTAAGACTTTGTTTATCGGCATGACGCCGATGATGACAAAAAGAGCGGCCGCGGCAAACGCGACATACGCCCGGTATTTGGGCAACGCAATCATTAAGGCATAAGTAATCAGAAAGATAATCAGTGCTGGAATCATTTAGATAAACCCCCGCCGTTGACAGACATGCGCATCCTGACATCATGGTCAACCTTATTTTTTTATCATTATACCATAATAGGCGAGGGACTATGATCCGTTACCCTTTGTTTATACGGGTCCGCGCCGGCCGTCTGCCGGTTATTCTGCCGTCTGCTGCCGGACCAGGGCGATCATGAAAATCAACAGGCCGGCAATCAGCAGCGCCCACCCGCAAATCTTGAAAACCGGCAGATAAAAAGATGATGTGCCGGCGATTTCCATGATGCCGTTTAATAGACTGCCGACCGTCAAAGCGGCCAGCCCGGAATGATACAGATTGGCGGCCGGGCGGTAAGCCCCGATCCGGCCGGCCTGCGGGACCAGCAGTCCGAGAATCATAAAAGGCAGCATGCCGCCGGCCAGAGGGTAAAGATACATCAGAGACATCGATGCCGAAGAAACCCCGTGACCGAATAGAGCATAGATCTTGTCGAAAATGATGCAAAAAATGGAAACCGCCAGATAAACGATGGTTGCATGACGAACCGGACGATTTTGTTTGAATCGATTAATAGCCAATGTAAACAATGTCGCTCACACTCCTCTCGGATGAAGAACGGCCGTCGGTGGGGTTGTTGACGATCCGGCCGTTGAACCACATCGTCGAAGAACCGCCGCCGTCGAGATTATAGGCCACGGTACAGCCTCGCTCCTGAAAAACCTGCGCCAGCTCGAGCAGCGATAAACCGGCGCTTTCGCTGGTCCGGCCGTCGGACACAATGAAAATATAGTGCAGGGGGGAGATCTGGCCGATGGCCGTGCGGGGATTGCTGGACATCGACTGGCCGACTTCACTGTCGGCGGAAACGGTTATCTCGCCGTTATCAATCAGGGCGGGTCCGAAAGAAAAGATTTGCCAGGCGCCGGCATCGGCCAGACTGGCGGCGCTTGTCTCGCTTTCGTTGATGATTGAGAAATTCCCCTGACCGTCAACGAGCAGTGCTTCGTCGCTGCCGGATTTGCGGGCCGTATCGCGATAAAGAACGCCGTCGCGGAGGACGAAGCCGTAATCACGGAACCCATAATAATCGCCGTTTATGGCGAACAAGGCATGATTATCTTCGGCCATGGCGGACGTGGTCTCTTTGAAATTGCGGCCGTAGGTATTATCAGCAAAAGCTGTTTTCAGATATTCAAGATCGGCCAGCTGAATATCCGCGATATAAACCGTGGTGTTGTTTTTATAGACCGTGTCGATGGTGATCTGGATCTGATCATCCTGGTACGAGGTATCGGTAATAACCGGCGAGCTCGTCGCGCCGCCGGTTTGCCCGGAAGCGGACGCGGCCGGTTCGGAAACTGAAGCGGAGTCGGCAGCGGAGATTGCCGCGGTTCCGGCCGTCGCGGCTGCCGTCGCGTCTTCCGCGGCGGCTGTGGCCGGCGTGCCGTCCTTAACCGACAGAGCGCTGACCGGAATGCCGGCCTGCGGTATGACAAAGGTATCCAGCAAAACGTAAGCTGTAAAACAGGTCAGGACAAGCGAATAGATGATGGCCCAGCGAAATGGTTTCCGAAAGAAATTTTTCATGGTGTAGATCACCCTTTCAGTTCTTTACAAAAACCATTTTAGAAAATCCATGTGATGTTCGGGTGACGATAGGGAAACGATTTTTCGGATTTTGCGCAAAACCTGCCGGTTCGCCGGTTTTCCGGTCAGTAAAGAAACAATCCGGCGATACCTGCCCCGAGCATGACCCAGACCGGATCGGCTTTTTTAGCCCGCAGCATGATCAGGCTGCCGGCCGCAAGGGCGACAGACGCGAAATCGATCGACGCAGGATCCGCCGACGCGGGGCGGCCGTTCCAAAAAGCCAGAACGAGCAGCGAAAGGCCGGCGGAAGCGATCAAAGCGACGACAGTCGGCCGCAAGCCGCCCAATGTATTTTGCATCCAGGTCAGATTCCGATACCGGTAATAAAGAACCGCCAAAAGCAAAACAATGATAAAAGACGGGAGCACGCAGCCCAAGGTGGCCGCCAGAGCGCCGCCCCAGCCCGCTATGCGCAGCCCGACAAATGTCGCCGAGTTGATGGCGATCGGACCCGGCGTCATCTGCGAGATCGTAATAACATCGGCGAATTCAGACAGGCTCAGCCAGCGGTGCAGCTCGACGATCTGGTGCTGGATGAGCGGCATGGCCGCATAACCGCCGCCAATGCTGAAAAGACCGATTTGGAAGAAACTCCAGAACAGCGCGAGAAAAATCATCGGGACACCCCGGCCGCCCGACGGCGGCTGAGAACCAGCGCGGCGGCAGTACCTAAAAGGCCGCCGGCCAAAATGATCAGCATAACAGGAAAACGGAAAAACCATGAAGCAGCAAAGGCTGTGGCCATCACGGCTATAGAAAAGGCTTCTTTCCGACGGACGATATCTCTGCCCATGACAAAAACCGCATCGGCAATGACGGCGACGACGCCGGCTTGCATACCCTTTAAAAATCTGCCGACCAGGACATTATCCCGGACCTGCGTATAAAACAGCGAGATAATCGACAGAATTAAGAAAGGCGGCAGCACGGTTCCCAAAACGGCGACCAGAGAACCCGGCAAACCGGCCAGCCGGTAACCGACCAGAATGGAAGCGTTAACCGCGATGGCGCCGGGCGAAGATTGGGCAATCGCCGTCAGGTCCAGCATCTCCTGCTCGTCAATCCAATGACGTTCGTCCACAAATTGCTTGCGCATCAGCGGAATGATGACATAGCCGCCGCCGAAAGTAAATGCGCTTAGCTTGAACATGGCGGTAAAAAGCTGGCGATAAAAAGATAAGCTTTTCTTGATCATGATTGTGTCGGCCTCCGATTTCCCGATTCCATTTTAAGCCTTGACATACCATAATAAAAATAATATGTTTTAATCATAATCATAAGTAAAATGATATGAGGTTATGGCATGACACGAAGGCATTTACGAATTTTTGTCGAGGTCTGCAAAACCCTGAATACGACCTCGGCAGCCGCCCGCCTGCACTTGTCGCAGCCGGCGGTCAGCCTGGCGATCAAGGAGCTGGAGCAGTATTATGGCGTCCGCTTGTTTGACCGGATTTCACAGCGGCTTTCCCTGACCGGCACCGGCGAAACGCTCCTGAATTATGCTTCGCATATTCTGACCTTGTTTGACGATATGGAGCAGAATATCCGTAATGCAGACGCTCTGGGCCGTTTGCGCGTCGGTTCCAGCATCACCATCGGCGCTTTGCTGATGCCGGATTATGTCAAAGCTTTTACTGATGTCTGGCCTCAGGTACAACTTAAAGTGGTTATCGACAGCTCCGATGTCATTATTCAGAAGGTTCTCAGCAACGAGCTGGATCTGGCTTTGATTGAAGGCGTGTCACAATCGCCGTACCTGACCGTCGACAGCTTCATGTCGGATGAGCTGGCCGTGATCTGTTC
The DNA here is from genome assembly GCA_964427795.1 of uncultured Oscillospiraceae bacterium. Classification (GTDB taxonomy): domain Bacteria; phylum Bacillota; class Clostridia; order Saccharofermentanales; family UBA5734; genus JAYFQE01. Next base: position 5,436 of record CAYRWC010000103.1, read on the forward strand.
GCCGCGGCACACCTTGAGTGCTGCCGGCATCATTACGCTGGATGAGCTGCGGCAGGAAAAAGTCTTGCTGCGGGAACCCGGCAGCGGTACCCGCGATTTATTCGACCATGTCATGGCATCGCTGGGCGTCAGTATCGAACCGGCCTGGGAAAGCACCAGCACAACGGCATTAATCAACGCGGCGGCCAAAAATCTGGGTATCGCCGTGATCCCTTTGCGTTTTGCGCAAACCGTGCCTTCGAAAGGGAAGATCGCCTTGCTGAAATTGGCTGACATCAATCTGCATCGTGTGTTTAATATCATCAGTCACAAAAATAAATTTCTGACGCCTTCGGCCAAGTCTTTTATCGATATTTGCAAAAAAATGACGGACGAAACAACGACGCCGGCCGCCGCTGAAAACGAAAGTTTCTGACAAGGGAATCCCGATCTCTTCAGGCTTCCAGCCGCGCCAGCATTTTACGGAGCCGCGGGCGATTGTAGCGTTGGATGATGATAAAGGGGATATGCCCCAGGCAGCTTAAAACAAAAATTACGCCAAACAACAGCGGCGGATTCCAGATGATAAATAGAAGCGTCTCGATAATCGAACGGACATGATGCGATTCGCCGCGGCAGGTCTCGACCATGAATTGCCGCAGATATTCCGGGGAAGCGCCTTGCAGGTTTCTCTTGGAAAAATGATTCAAACTGTTGACGGCCGGCAACTTGTCTTTCCATCGCCGGACGTTGAAATATTTTTGGTAGACAGTTCCTTCCTTTTCCCATTGCCAGGACTTGTAATAGGAACTGTCCGGATCGATCCAACGCCGCGGCAAAAGCATATCGGTCCCGATGCGAAGCGTCTGGACCGCGGCGTAGACCAGCACATCGATAAAAAACAAGCTCCAACTGAATTGTATTCCCAGCAGCATAACACGCCCTCTTTTCAATGCCGGTTTTCATTATATGGGATTTGTCAACGGCAGACAATGCGAAATTATCCGGAAAAAGCGAAAAAAACGGCGATATCATAGGGAAAATAACATCATACTTGAATCCGCCGCCAGGAACCGGCATAATAGATGAAAAGAACTGATGCAAGGTGGCTGGCTTGAATGGCAAATCCGCTGGTAAGCGTGGTTGTTCCGATTTATAAGGTTGAGCGGTATTTGGAACGTTGTCTGGATTCGATTGTCGGGCAGCACTACCATCCACTTGAAGTCATTCTGGTTAATGACGGTTCGCCGGACGGCTGCGGAGCGATTATTCGGCGATATGAGAAGCAGTGGCCTTTTATCCGCTCCATATGGCAGGAAAACCAAGGCCTTGGCGCCGCCAGGAATGCCGGCATCGCCGGCGCCAGGGGCAAGTATCTGGCATTGATCGATTCCGACGATTATATCGAGCCGGATTTTATCAGCAGTCTGGTTGAGATCGCTGAAAACGAAAAAGCCGATGTTGCCGTATGCAATTTTTTTCTCGACTTTTCCAACGGCATTGAAATCCCTTTTCGCTTGATGACGCTGGAAACGAATATGTCCGGCGATGAAGCGGCGCAGGTTTCCCTGAAACTGTTGAAGATTCCGATTTTTGCCTGGAATAAACTTTATCGCCGGGAATTGTTTACCGAAACGGGCATTGCTTATCCTTCGATTTATTACGAAGACATAGCGACAACATCAAGAGTTTTGATCAAAGCCAGAAGAGTGGCGATCACCCATAAACCCTATTACCATTACTGCCTGCGCAAATCGGGCATAACCGGCAATTTCGGCGTAAAGAATATCGTCGATTTTTTAAAAGCCGTCGATATCATCCGCCAATTTATCTGGAAAGAAAATCTTTGGGAGGCCTGGGACAAACCGTACCGCAATTTCCTGCGAACGGTCGAGGCCCAGCTGCTGCTCGAAATCACGCTGCAGAAAAATTCGATTCCGATCAAGGACCGCCACCACTTTATCCGTTATGTCCACTGTCAGATCCGTGAACTCGGCCTGGCGCCGCCCCTGTTCCATCTGGAGCCTTCGCTGAAATCTTCCGAATTGCAGGAGAACGATGAATTTAATGCTTGAAATACTCCATTGGTTCTGTGTTGTCGTCATGGCCGCAAGCGGTGTTTATGGCCTTTATCAAGCTTATATATCTCTTCATATGTTCGGTTCGCTTAAACCGCCGCATCCGGACACGGATAAAGTGAACCGATTTGCCGTTTTGATTTGCGCTAAAAACGAAGAAAACGTCATCGGCCAGCTGCTGGACAGTCTGCATAAGCAGAATTATCCGCCGGATGCTTTTGATATCTTTGTTACGGCCGATAATTGCACGGACCGGACTGCTGCCGCCGCTAAAGCCGGAGGCGCCGTCGTCTATGAACGCTTCGATCCGGCTCATAAGGGCAAAGGCTATGCTTTAAACTGGTTTTTCGAACAATTTCTCGGCCAATATGGCAGCCGTTATGACGCCTGTGTCATTTTTGACGCGGATAACGTCGTCGATAAAGAATTTCTGGCGGCCATGAACCGTCAGCTGAACGCCGGACATCCTGTCGCCACCGGTTTCCGCATGGGCAAAAATCCGTCCAGTTCCTGGATCTCCGGTTGCAGCAGCTTGTTTTGGCTTATGCAGACCCGCTGCTTCTATATCCCGCGGGCCAAGCTCAACCTGCCTTGCTGTTCCGTCGGCGGCACCGGCTTCATGTTTGCTTTATCGGTGCTGGGCGGACGCGGCTGGCATACTTATTCGGTCTGCGAAGATATCGAGTTTACGCTCAACAGTATCGCCGATGGCCATTTTGTCGCTTTCGCGCCCGATGCTGTTTTTTATGATGAACAGCCCCTGACCTTTATGCAATCCCTCAAGCAACGTTACCGCTGGTCCCTGGGCAGCTTCCAAATCCTGACGATCAGTACGCCGCGCCTGCTGCGGGCTTTCCGCTCCGGGAAACCGCGTGTTTTCGACGCCCTGCTTTACAGTTTGGGCGTGGCCATAACCGGCGTGACCAGTCTTTGCTGGTTTTTACTGATCTTTATCGATGCCGCCATCACCGGTACCTGGGCCGGCATTCCGTTAACCTTCGCCGTCGCGATGGCGGGCGGTTACCTATCCGTCGCGCTCTTTGCCTGGCTGGTTTTGATCCTGGAGAAAAAGAACTGGCCCGGCGCCTGGAAATCAGTGCTGACCTTTCCCATTTTTCTGGTTTCCTGGGCGGCGATCAATATTTTCATCTTTTTTTAAAAAAAGTCAGGCGGGACGAAACGGCCTGGGATCAAGG
>CAYRWC010000104.1:0-8085 GCA_964427795.1 uncultured Oscillospiraceae bacterium
ATTTCTATTTCTGAGAAGAGCACGCTGCTCAGTACGCTTAACGACGGTAAAAATGTCCTGATTGTCGGCATCCTGGCTATTTTTATCTTTGGCTTCTTGATTTCATTCTATTTCTCAAAGAAAACAGAGCGCCCGATCATGGCCATAACCAAGGCTGTCGGCGATAAAGAAGGTCCGTCGAATAAAAATACCGACGTTTATGCTTATCTGGAGGACCGGGTTAGCCGGATCATGGAAGAGCATACATCCCTGGCAAAACGGCTGGAAAATCAAAACCTGCTTTTACGGAACGTTTTTTTGATCCGCCTTCTGAAGGGAGATCTGGATAATGCGGATGAATACCAGCGGCTCTGCGGACAGTACAACATCGATATATCGCGTGAGCACCATTGTGTTTTCATAATATACATTCATAATGTCGCGGCGGCGGTCGAGAAAACAACCGCCAGCTTTACCGGCATGGGCGATACCGTATCGACCCTGATTGCGGCGGCGGTCCATCAGCTTTGCGGGGAGGATTACGGCGCCGAACTGGTCAGTGTGGACGGCTTGTATACCGTGTGGCTGACTTTATCGGACAATGAAGCGCCGGAAATCCTAAAAGAACGTTATTGCCGTCGCCTGATCGATAAAATCCGCGAAGAATATCAAATGGAAACCGGTGTGGCCAGCGGCAATGTTTATGACAGCTTTATTCAAATCCCTTTATCCTATGCCGAATCGGTCCAGGCTTTGGATAATTTGATCGCCAATAAGGAAATCCGTTACATAACCTACGGAGCTGTCAGGCAGATCGAAACCAAGAGTAAAAATCTGGCTATCGAGCAGCTGGCGAAATTTGTCAACTGCTTGAAATTGCAAGATTATGGCAACGCTTATAATATGATCGACGACTTGTTTACGGTTTATCTGCCGCCGCATCTGACGCGGGAGCTATATCTGCTGCACCGGAATACCTTGATATCGGTGCTGCTGCATACGATTGAACAAGCCGGCCAGACTTATGGATGCCCGGATTACTGCCGGTGCTATCAGCGGCTGCAATCGGCTGCTCCGCAGCGCGAATCCCTTAAAAATGAGGTCGGCTCAGTTTTGCAGGAAATCATCGCCGCGAAACACCAGACAGAAGCCAAGGATTTCAGCAAACATATTGCCAGCCTGCGGGAATATATCAATCAGAATTATGATAATCCCGATCTCGGCCTTTATATGCTGGCTTCGCACTTTAATATGAATAACAGCTATTTATCGAAAATATTTAAAAACGAATTTGATATCGGCGTTCTGGACTATATCAATAAAGTCAGAATCGATAAAGCAAAGGTTCTTTTGGCGGAAACCGACCAAAGCATTATCCAAATTGCTCAGGCTGTCGGCTATATCAGCGATATTACCTTTATCCGGGTCTTTAAACGTTATGAGGGAACGACGCCGGGACGCTACCGGGACAGTCTGGCAGACCGGACTTGAACCGATTTATTCCGCGTTCTCGGAAAAGTGCCGCCGCATCGGGCGGCGCTTCTGTTTCGGTGCCGGATGATCATTATGACAAAAAGAGGCTGTTGGTAAAAAACGGCTAACTCCTGTCCGCCCATGCCGGTTGATTGGTTTCAATCGCCGCCGGCCTGTCCCCCCGAGCCTGAAAATCGGTCTTTCCGGCCGGTTAGCCAGTAAAAAATCGTTTGTTTACAGGCTTTATGCGATTTGTCTATAATACACACAAAGTCCTTCTCCAAACACAGTTTTATTGTCCAATTTTTTAAAAAAGGGGTGTTCTATTTGAAACGAAACATGACTCAAGTTATGGCAGTTTTTCTGACACTCGTCCTGTTGCTGGTCGCCGCAGGCTGTCAGGCTGCGCCCGCTTCCACGACCGCCGCGCCGACCGGAGCGACGACAACCGCATCCGGCAGCACTACGGCAGCCGTAACGACAGCCGCCAGCACCGGCGGCAAAGATATCCGCGTCTGGGTGCCGCCATTTGGCACAGAAGACACGCTCGATAAAGAAGTCTGGACTGAAATGATGGCCGGATTTGTCGAGAAGACCGGCGCGAATATTGAACTGCAGGTTATCGGTTGGGACGCTTATCCCGATAAATACCTGTCCGGCATCAATTCCGGCAATGGTCCCGACATGGGCTATATGTATGCCGACATGTTCCCTGATTTCATCGAGATGGGCGCGGTCGAAGATCTGAGCTCCTATCTGACCGACGCGCAAAAAGAAACATTCCTTTATGAAAAGGAAGGTTTCATCATGGGCAAGCAATATGCCCTGCCGATGATTTTAGGCAATCCGCGCATCATGTATTTCAACAAGGATATTTTGACGGCCAGCGGTGTAGCTTTGCCGACAGAACCGATCAGCTGGACCGATTTCTTTGCGGCGGCTCAAAAATGCACCAAAGATACCGACGGTGACGGCAAAACGGATCAATGGGGAATCATGCAGGGCTGGGGCGCCAAAACTTACGGCGTTATCCAGGAAACCTTCACGCCTTACCTGATCCAGGCCGGCGGCCAGATGTATGCCGACGACGGCAAAACAGCGACCTTCGGCAGCGAAGCCGGCATCAAGGCTGCTCAATTCATCTATGACCTGATCTATACGTATAAAGTCATGCCGGCCGATGTCAGCGGCATGGCCGACACCGATACCCTGGAACAATTCAAAAACGGCAAAGTCGCTTTCTACTGCACCTCGACCAGCGGCGCTTCACAGCTGCCGGAAACACTGAACTGGGGCTATATCCCCAGCTTAAAAGAATCCCAGGCCGGCACGATGATGGTCGCCGACCAGCTGGTTCTGATGTCGGCCGCCCGCAACAAGCAGCTGACCTATGACCTGATGATCCATGTACTGAGCGGCCCGAGCCAAACCCTGTTCCATCAGAAGCTCAGTGCTTTCCCGCCGGTTGCCACCGACGAGGAATATCATGACAATCCCGCTTTCAAGACCATGTATGAAACCCAGAGCGATCTGCTTCATACCGAAAAACCGGTCAAGGGCGCTTTCAAAATGAACGATTATCTGTTTAAGAATCTGCAGCTGGTCGTCATGGGCGAAATGGCTCCGGACGAAGCGGTCAAGACGGCTCAGGATTATGCCAACGAGCAATTGAAGGACTAAACCCTACTCGATCGTAAGCGATCACATAAACCGGAAAACCCGCCTCTGATGTCTGAAACGGAGGCGGGTTTTTGATTATTAAAAGAATGTATGGACAAAAGCCGGTGCCGCTCGCCAAACGGAAGCTATGAAACGACAATCCTGTTCCGTCCGGCACGCTTGCCTTCATATAATGCCTGATCGGCCCGGTTGATCAGGATGTCCAGGGTGTCGTCGGCCCGATAGGCGGTAATGCCGAAAGTCATGGTCAGATGGAATACGGCGTGATGTGTCGAAAAAATCTTTCGCGCCACTTCGTCTCTGATCCGTTCGGTCAGGCCGGACGCCTGCGGCGCGCTTTCACCGGCGAACAGGATCAGGAATTCCTCGCCGCCCCAGCGGCAGACCAAGTCCCCGCCGCGAACCACCGCCTGCATGATTTCGGCGATGGTGACCAGAACCTGATCGCCGGCCAAATGGCCGTAAGTGTCATTGACGGATTTAAAATAATCGATATCGCCCATAACCAGGGCGAAAACGGGATCCTGACCGCTTTCTTTCTTTTCCTCCCGCATCAGGCGGTCCATCATGCACCGCCGGTTGCATAAACCGGTCAAAGAATCGGTTCGGGATTGTTTATCCAGCGAAGCCATCATCGCGTTCAACTTGGCGTTTTGCTGCTCGATCATATCCTTGGCTGTTCGCAATTCTTCGATCGAACGCAGCAATTCGTCCCGTGTTTTTTTCAAATCAAGATGCGTTTTAACGCGGCTTTTCAATTCCGCCGTATTGAAAGGCTTGGTGATATAATCCTGACCGCCGGCTTCGAAGCCTTTAACAATATCGGTGATGTCGATCCTGGCTGTCAGGAAAATAATCGGGATGTCGGCATAATCGGGATTGGCTTTAAGCCGGACACAGGTTTCGTAACCGTCCATTTCCGGCATCATGACATCCAGAAGGATCAGATCCGGTTTCTCCAGTTCTACATATTTGATCGCCTGCATGCCGCTCATGGCGTAGCCGGTATCATAACCGCAGCCTTCGAGAATACCGGCCAGAACCTGAAGGTTCTGGTTGTTGTCGTCGACAATCAGGATACTCATTTTCTGTTCAGTCATATCAAGATCCTTTCACAAGATTATTCAACGTTGCCGCGGTGCCGGACAGGGTTTGCCGGATCCGTTCAATATCGAAACTCTGCAGAGCGTCGGAGAGCAGGAGAGCCTGGCGAAGCAGCGATTCCACCTGGTATTGCCGGCCGGCCTCTTCCAGAGCCGCGGCCAGGGTTTTTACCTGATTGACTTTTAAAACAATGCTCAGCCGGTTGACAACCGGTAAAAGCTCCTTAATAATATGATCTTTTAAATCGTCAGAAACCGCAGTCGGATTTTCAGCCGCCTCATCCGCAGGCTGGATGTCGGCGGCGGCCGGTTCATCTTCCTGTTCGCCGCCCGCGGCATATTCATCGCTTCCATCCGGCGCCGCAAGTGGCAGAAACCGCAGCAGTGACGTGTATAGAGCCTGGCTGGTGACCGGTTTAGCCAGATAATCGTCAAACTCGAGGTTCCGTTTGTCTTTTTCCAGCGATGAGGATGCGGTCAGCGCGATGATTTTTATCGTACGGGTCGCTTCATTGGCTCGCAATTGCGTGAATGCTTCGTAACCGTCCATAATCGGCATGCGGATGTCCATCAGGATCAGGTCGGGCAGGATCTCGCCGGCCGTCATCACCGCTTCGAAGCCGTTCTCGGCGGTTGTGACATCGAGTCCTTTACGGGTCAATAATTCTTTGATCAGCAGGCGGTTCGACTCGACATCATCGACAACCAGAATCGTCGCCCTGGCAAACTGACGGCTGCCCAGATCGACCGTTGTTTGCTCCGGCGGCAGCGCGTCGGCTACGGCAATGTCGACGTGGTTGATATTCACGGTGAAAGTGCTGCCCTCGCCGACGACGCTGGCGACGGATATCTCGCCGTGCATCATCTCCACGAGACGCTTGGTGATCGACAAACCCAAACCGGTGCCGCCATACTTGCGGTTGCTTTGGCCGGTCTGCTGCCGGAAGGATTCGAAAATGGCCTGGCTTTGAGATTCCGGAATACCGATGCCGGTATCGGAAACCCGGATGACCAGATTGATCCGGCTGTCGTCGCCGGCCGAATCCTCCGCCCGGTCGACCTGGATGGCGACATGTCCGTGATCGGTGAATTTGATTGCGTTGCCGACCAGATTCAGGAGGATCTGCCGCAGCCGGGTTTCATCAAGCAGCAGAGCATCCGGCAGTTTCCGGTCGACCTGCAGCATGAATTTTAAATTCTTGCTGCGGATTTTCTGGCGGAAAATCTGTTCCATCTCCCGAAACAGGCTGCGCGGATTGACCGGAGACAACTGCAACTCCATCATGCCGGCTTCGATTTTCGACAAGTCGAGGATATCGTTGATTAAAAGCAGCAATCCGTGGCCTGCCGAGCTGATGGCGTCGGTGTACGACCGCTGGCGTGAGTCCAGCGAGGTTGCCGCCAGCAGCTCGCTGAACCCGATGACGGCGTTCAGCGGCGTGCGGATCTCGTGGCTCATATTGGCTAAAAACTCACTTTTGGCCGCGTTGGCTTGATCGGCGGCGTTTCTGGCGGCTATCAATTCGTTTTCCAGCTTGATCCGCGCGCTGATGTCGCGTGTCGACGATTGGATGGAGATCAGTTCGCCGGTTTGTTCCCGGTATTTTGGACGCAGATTGCTCTCGACCCAGGTATAGCTGCCGTCCTTGCACAGACAGCGAAAGGAAAGTGTGAACAGTGGTTTTGGCTGTTCCATAATTTCCTGATAGATTCTTTCCAAGGTTTCGCGGTCATCCGGATGATAAAAATCGGAGATCGGCCGGCCGATGATTTCCGACGGCTCAAAGCCGCAAATCAGCATGCTGGCCGGAGAAACATACTGGAAGATCCGATCGGGATACATCATCGCGATCATATCGGACGCGTTTTCCGTCAGTATCTGGAATTGCTGCTGACGGTTCATCTCGCTTTTTACTTCGCGGATTTCTTTTTCGATCATCAGTTCCCGCAATTTATCAAGGCCAAGTTCGGCCAAAATACCGACAAAAATTTGAACGAAAGCCAGATCCTGCGCAACCTGCTGCTGCGTCAGCACCGGTATCAGGCGAATCGCGGCCAGGTATTCGTCCGCATCATAACCCAGTTGGATCGCCTGGTTCGTAAAATAATCGGGATCCGGATTATCCAGGAAGAAAAAGCCCATATAAATCCGCGCCAGCACCCGCCCTTCGATGATGACCGGCGCGACGCTCGCCGTCAGACCGTTCCGGGTGGTAAAGACCGAGACGGAAGGCGCGTTGGCGGTGATCGTTTCAGGGAGCTGATCACAATGGACGCAAGCGGCGTCGACCATGGCTTCGATGCGCGGGAAGCGGCTGATGGCCTGCTTTTTCGATACGGCCAGTTGTCTTCCTTCTTGATCGGCCAGTATAAGCGGTATCCCGGTCAGGCGGCAGAGCTTTTCCAATAAAACAGAAATACGCGTCGGATTGATAAGGTCAAGAAAACGGTATGTCACGAAGATCCTCCTGTACAGTAAAAAATTCCAGTCTCTATTTTACGACAAGTCAGTCGAAAATGCAGCTTGACAGGGTGGATTATCTTGCTTATATTAACGTTAATGATACGAAAAAGCGGCAGTGAGGAACAATATTCATGAATAACGACACCCACAAGACTCATACCGGCAAAACTACGCTGCGCGACGTCGCCCGGGCAACCGGTTTTTCAATCAACACGGTTTCCCATGCGCTGAAGGATAAATCGGATATTTCGGCAGCCACGAAAGAACGCATCCAGCTGGCCGCCCGTGATCTGGGCTATATTGCCGATTCGGTGGCCGGTTCCCTGCGTTCCGGCGTTTCACGGACGATCGCGGTTATCCTGGGCGATATGTCCAATCCCCATTTCGGCCTGTGGGTCCGGGAGATCGAGACATCGGCTTTCCGACGGGGCTACAGCACGTTAATCATCAATACGGACGAAGACGAACAGGTCGAACAGGAAGCGATCAAGGCGGCCGTCGGCAAACGGGTGGACGGTATTATTTTGTGTCCGACCCAAAAATCCGACCGAAATCTGATTTTGCTGAAAAGCGTCGGCATTCCCTTTGTCCTGATCGGCCGGCGGTATCCGGATCCCGATTTGAATTATGTCGTGCCGGATGACGTCGAAGGCGGCCGTCTGGCGGCAGGATACCTGCTGGACAAGGGCTGCCGGCATATCCTGATGCTAAACGGCCCGGCTCATATTTCCAGCGCCCGCGAACGGTACGAAGGTTATTGCAAAGCTCATGCCGAACACGGCCTGACTGCCGATCCCCGCCGATTGCTGTCGGTCGGCGTACAATCCGGGCAGTGCCGCCGGGCTATTGAGCGCGTTCAGGCTGAAGGACTCGAATTCGACGCCGTTGTGGCGTTCAGCGACCTTTTGGCTCTGGAAACTTTAGCGGCATTGAAATCCCGGCCGGTCCCGGTTGTCGGATTTGATGATATTCTGAGCGGCATGCTCCTGCCGGTATCCTTGATATCGGCAGCGCCGGAAACGAACGCCGTCGCCTCCCATGCCGTCGGCCGGCTGATGGAGCTGATGACGGCCAGGCAGCAAAAGACGGCGGCGGGCAAACCGGTTCAGATTGTCCTGCCGGTTCGTCTTTACAGCCGATAGAAGGAGCGTGGATCCATGAACAATCAGATTTGGAACAATAATGATAAAAATGTGATCAAGGATCGAGCTTTTTCGCCTTTATACGGTGTAAAGCTGAAAGAAGGCCTGTTTCAGAAGACGTTTCAAAACAACATCGGCTATTTAAAGAGTTTGGATTACGATGCCATGCTTTACTGGTTCCGCCGGCGGGCCGGAAGAGAAGCGCCCGGCAAACCTTACAGCGGCCATTTTGAAGACAATATCA
>CAYRWC010000104.1:8101-8683 GCA_964427795.1 uncultured Oscillospiraceae bacterium
GGCCGGTTTGTTCCTGATGGGCGCCGGCCATACGCTGCGCTGGACCGAAGACGCGCAGCTGCGGGGCGAATTGGCGGACATGGTTCGCGAGATCGGCAGCTGTGCCGACGCGGACGGCTATCTGATGGCGGTGCCGAAAACGGAATTCGGCACCAAAGAGTATCCGCACTATGTGCGCATCTGGCTGACATATGGCCTGACGGCCGCGGCGTTGGCCGGTGATACGGCGGCTTTCGGCCTTCTGCGCCGCTGGCAGGATTGGTTCAACCGTTGTGACGACCTGCCGGTCATCCGTTACCTGATGCTCGCTTTTCAAGGCGTGGTTGCCAGCACATATCTTTATAATACGCCGATCGGCCGCCGCGAGGATATCGACGTAACGGTCCAATATTATGAAGAAGACTGGCGCCTGGCCCAATTTATCAATAATGAGCGGGACGCCATTCATAAACGAAATCAACCGGGCATCGAACCTCATCCGCACGGGACGGAGATCGAAGCGATGGAAGGCTATCTCGATTTGTACCGGGCTACCGGCAAGCATTATTATTTAAGAGCCGTGCAAAACTTTTACCGGCTTTA
>CAYRWC010000105.1:0-8640 GCA_964427795.1 uncultured Oscillospiraceae bacterium
AATCCCGCGGGCGCGGGAATCGGCCAAATATTCTTTCAGAAGCTGCTCCACGTTAAAGCCGCCCTGCTCCAGAACGGCCGGCACCTTCATCGTATCTTCCGGCTTTTGTCCATATTGAATCGCGCCGATGCGCATAGGCGTGTTTGCCATCGTATTCACCCCTTTTTATTATTCGTTATACCACGAGTAAAAATGTAATTCGTGGCCTAATGGGAAATTTGTCGCAAACGCAAAGAAATTCATCTTCACCGTACAGGTATTTTCTGTTATAATGGTCATGTTAGCCGAGGCTAACTATTGATGGGAGGTTCACTCATGACGCTTAACGAATTGAAAATCGGCGAAAAGAGAAAAATCGTCTCGGTATGCGGCAACGGAGCCCTGCGGGACCGGCTTCTCGACATGGGACTCACGCCGCATACGGAAATCGCCGTACGCAAAGTCGCGCCGATGGGCGATCCGATCGAATTAACGCTCCGCGGCTATGAGCTCACCTTGCGGATTGACGACGCGAAAAATATCCTTGTTGAGGAGTGTGGACAATCATGATCATTGCCTTGGCGGGGAATCAAAACAGTGGTAAAACAACGCTTTTCAACCAGCTTACCGGATCAAATCAACATGTCGGAAATTTTCCCGGCGTCACTGTCGAACGGAAAGACGGCGTTGTCACAGGTCATAAAGAGGCGATGATCGTCGATCTGCCCGGCATCTATTCGCTGTCCCCCTACACCGGCGAGGAAATCGTCACCCGCGATTTTATTCTGAATCAACACCCGGACGCGATTATTAATATCGTGGACGCTATGAATATCGAAAGAAATCTCTATTTGAGCTTACAACTCATAGCTTTGAATATTCCCATGGTTATCGCGCTGAATATGATGGACGAAGTTCGCTCCAACGGCGGCACCATCAAGGTCGGCGAAATGGCCCGGGAATTGGGCGTCCCTGTCGTGCCGATTTCCGCCGGTAAAAACGAAGGAGTCGACGAACTCATTGAAACAACGCTGACGGCAGCCCGGCTAAAACAGATCCCGGCACGTCAGGATTTTTGCGGCGGCCCGGTGCATCGGACGATCCACGCGGTAACCCATCTCATCGAAGATCACGCGGAACGGATCGGCGTGCCGGCAAAATTCGCGGCGACAAAACTGATTGAAAAAGATCCGCCTATGGAAGAAGCCTTGAAACTTAATGACCATGAGCTGCATACGATTGCCGAATGTATCGACGAACTGGAGAAAGAGATGCGCACCGACCGCAAAGCCGCTATTGCGGACATGCGGTATGCCTTTATCGATAAGCTCTGCGCCGAAACAGTCGTCAAACCCAAAGAAAGTAAGCAGCATCTGCGCAGTTTGAAAATCGACGACATCCTGACCCATAAATACCTCGCCATTCCTATTTTTCTGGGTATTATGGGTCTTATTTTTTGGCTGACTTTCGGCGTGATCGGCAGTTTTCTCAGCGACTTGCTGGCAGCGGGTATCGACAGCTTAAGCCGCGCCGCAGCAGCCTTTCTGGCCGGCGCCGACGTCAATCCTGTTGTGCAATCGTTGTTGATCGACGGCGTTTTTGCCGGAGTCGGCACGGTTCTCTCCTTTGTACCCACTTTAGTCATTATGTTTTTCTTCCTGTCCTTGCTCGAAGACAGCGGTTATATGGCGCGGATCGCTTTTGTCATGGACAAACTGCTGCGCAAAATCGGATTATCCGGCCGCAGCATCGTTCCGATGCTGATTGGCTTCGGCTGTTCGGTTCCGGCCATTATGGCGACCCGGACGTTGTCCGGCGACCGGGACCGTAAATTGACGATCCTGCTGACGCCGTTCATGAGCTGCAGTGCTAAATTACCGATATATGGCATGTTTACGCTGGCTTTCTTCCCCCGTCACCGCGCGTTAATTATGATCTCGCTCTATGTGTTCGGCCTGGCCGCAGGCATTTTAGTTGGTTTGATTGCCAAAAAAACGACTTACAGCGGCAATCCTGTGCCCTTTGTCATGGAACTGCCCAACTATCGGCTGCCGGGCGCCAAGTCGACCGGACTTTTGCTTTGGGAGAAGACGAAGGATTTTTTGTCCCGGGCTTTTACGGTGATCTTCCTCGCGACGCTGGCCATCTGGTTTCTCCAGTCTTTCGATGTCCGGATTAATCCTGTCCATGACAGTTCCCAGAGCATGCTCGCGGCTGTCGGACGATTCATTTCGCCCGTATTCGCGCCGCTGGGCTTTAGCGATTGGCGGGCATCCACGGCTCTGATAACCGGATTCGCGGCCAAAGAAGCGATTATCAGTACGTTGGCCGTTTTAACCGGCGCCGGCGTTACGGAACTGGCGGCAGCTTTGTCCGGGATCTTTACGCCGCTGACCGCCTTTGTCTTTCTCATCTTCACCCTGCTTTATACGCCTTGCGTAGCGGCGATCAGCGTTGTGAAGAAAGAAATGAACAGCAGTCTGAAAGCTCTGGGCGTCATTGTCATGCAGACCGGGTTTGCCTGGGCGGCCGCCTGGATCGTTTATCGCATCGGCTTGTTGTTGGTTTAACCGGACGATCCCTGGCCGGCGAAGGCGCCAATACCCTCAGGAGGTTTTATGAACACTGTCGATTTCATCATCATCGCCCTTGTTGTCCTGGCGGCCGTTTTAGCAGCCGTCGTCGCCTGGAACAGGCGCGGCAAGTGCTGCCGGAACTGCAGTTTATGCGGCGGCTCCGGCGATTCCCGCGGCTGTCCGTGCCGCGGATCATGTGGCCGGGCATCGGCCGGCCAGCGCAAATCAACTTGATTCTTAAACGGAAAGACGACTATAATACAGCTGTGATTTTAATCATCAAAGGAGACAGCGTCATGGGTGAAAAAATTAAAATCGGTATTATCGGCACCGGAAATATCTCGAATGTTCATATCAATGCTTACCTCAAAAATCCAGATGTGGAGCTGTATGCGTTCTGCGACATCAACGAAGACCGCGTCAAGGCCATGGCCGCCCAATACGGCGTCGGCAGGACGTTTACGGATATGCACGACATGCTGAAACTGAAGGAGATCGACGCCGTCAGCGTGTGCACCTGGAATTCCGCGCACGCGGCATGCACGATCGCCGCTCTGGAAGCCGGAAAACACGTAATCTGCGAAAAACCGATGGCCACCTGCGCCGCCGACGCCGAGAAAATGAAAGCTGCCGCCGACAAAGCCGGCAAGCTGCTGATGATCGGTTTCGTCAGACGGTTCGGCAACGACTGTTCGGTTCTGAAGGATTTCATCGATCAAGACTATTTCGGCGATATTTATTATACCAAGGCCACTTATCTGCGTCGCAAAGGCAATCCGGGCGGCTGGTTTGGCGACAAGTCCCGTTCCGGCGGCGGGCCGCTGATCGATCTGGGCGTTCATGTGATCGATCTGGTCCGATACCTCCTGGGCAATCCCAAACCGGTATCCGTTTACGGAGCGACCTTTCAAAAACTTTTCGACCGTAAAGACGTCAAGGGCACCGCGGGTTATGTCGCGTCGACCAAAACGAACGCCGACATCTGCGATGTCGAAGACCTGGCCGCGGCCATGATCCGGTTCGACAACGGCGCGGTCCTGAATATCGAGGCCAGCTTCAGCTTGAATATCAAAAACGATCAGGGCAAGATCGAATTATTCGGCACCAAAGCCGGCGCCAAACTGGATCCTGAATTAGAACTCTATTCGGAAGTTAATCATTATATGGCCGACATCACGCTGAACGGCAAAACCGACCTGGACTTTAACGGGCTTTTCGAGAACGAGATCAATCACTATGTCTCCTGCGTAAAGGACGGAACGCCTTGCCGGGCTCCGGCGCAGGACGGCATTGTTTTAATGACCATCTTGGATGCCATTTATGAATCCGCGAAAACCGGACACGAGGTCGTCATCCGGTAATTCGGCGTTTATCAGGAAAGGCGGCGGCTGATGATATCGAATAACGACTCTGAAAATAGTGATACCGGCACGCCGGTTCTGAACAATTTACTGCAGGAAAGGCAGCTGCCGGATGTTCTGCAGAGTTTTGACGGCAGTCGCGCGGCATGTCCCGCGGACTGGGCGCGGCGCCGTCTGGAAATTCTCGATCTGCTGCGGCGGGAAATATACGGTTTCGCGCCTGCGGCGCCGGCTTCCGTCGTCGGACAGATAACAGAAAACCAGACTGATGCTTTCGCCAACAAGGCAATCCGGCAGACGGTCGTCATCGAATTTCCGACGCCGGGAGGCAAATTTGCTTTTTCGCTCACGTTAATCGTTCCTAAGCAGGTGAAAAGAGCGCCGGTTTTTTTAGCTATCGCTTTCCGCCCCAATATACCGGACATCTACTTGCCGGCGGAAGAAATCGTCGACAATGGGTTTGCTGTCGCCACGTTCTGTTACAACGATATATCGCCCGATGAAAACGACCGGTTCGCCAAGGGCCTGCCGGCTCTATATCCCCGGGATGAACAGACCGGCTGGGGTAAAATTTCCGTTTGGGCCTGGGCCGCCAGCCGGGTTATGGATTATCTGCAGACCAGAGACGATCTGGACCCGGATCATGTTGCGGTCATCGGGCATTCGCGCCTGGGCAAAACAGCTTTGTGGTGCGGAGCGCAGGATGAACGTTTCGCAACAGCTATCTCCAATGATTCAGGCTGCGCCGGCGCGGCTTTATTCCGGGGCAAATCCGGCGAGCGGATCGAAGCGATAACCCGGGTTTTCCCCTACTGGTTTTGCGGTCGTTTCCCGGCTTATGCCGAACGTGAAGACGCTTTGCCGTTCGACCAGCATTTTCTGATCAGCCTGATCGCTCCGCGCGCCGTTTATATCGGCAGCGCGGCTGAAGACGACTGGGCCGATCCGCATGCCGAATTTCTTGCTGCTCTGGCCGCCTCGCCCGTTTACAGGCTCCTCGGTTATCCCGGCCTTGTCACGCCGGACCGGCTGCCGGAACCGGGAACCATCCTTCAGGACGGCCGCGCGGCTTATCATCTGCGGACAGGCTCCCATTTCCTGAGCCGGAGCGACTGGCAGATATACATGGCTAATCTCCGTCGGAATCAATAATGACCGAAACGCTTGCTCCGCCGATCTCTCGTCCGGCGGAACAAGCGGCCGGCCTGTATCACATCTGTTTTTTATTGAACAATGCCACAGCGGCGCCGACAAAACCGATGATCATGACGCAGCACAAGGCGGCCGGCCAGGCAAAATCGGTGGCAGACATCTCGCTTTTCAAAAGCGGCATATTATTCTCGGCAAGTCCGACCGGGTTATATTTTTGCACCTGCGGAACAATATTGATCAGAAACAACAGCACAACAAATCCGCCGGTAAACAGCAGGCAGGCGTAATTGCTCTTAAACAGTACGCCGCCCAGAATGACCGAGGCCAACAGCAGGACGCCGAACAGCCAAAGGCAAAAGACTGAAAACAGGAGATTCGGCGGCGTGGCATTCTTCCAGAAATAGGCCGTGTAGATATAAGTCAAGCCGAAGCACAGCGCGTAGCTGACCGTCCATAAAGAAACCGACATGGTGAATTTCGCCAGGATAACCGTACTGCGGGCCAAGCCTTTGGTCAGGACATTGATCAGCGTGCCGCGGGAGAATTCGTTGGCCATGATGCCGCTGAAAACGACGACCATGACAATCAGCCCCATCTGCGGCACATTCTTGAAAAATTGCGCCCAGGAATCCATCGCCGTAGGCTCGCCCAATGTGATTTTCATCTCGGGCGGCATCAATGTGTCCAGCAGCTGAGGCGTTATTTTCGCGGTAATCGGATTCATCATGCCAAACAGCGCAAACACGGCCGCCATGATCAGCAATTTGTAAGTGCGGGCGGCTTCACAGAATTCTTTTTGGGTAAAAGCAAGATAGGACCTCATTGAACGACCTCCATAAAGAGACTCTCCAGGGTCGGTTCCTGAACTTCCAGTTTAACGGGCAGCAATTTTCGCGTCGCCAATTCCGCAATGATCACCGACTCGGTTTGCTCAATGCCGCGTGAATGAATGACCAGGCCCGTTTCTGTTTGCACGGCATTGGCCAGCAGGGCTTTTATCTCAGGGAACGACGCAAAGCGTTCCCGATCGGCAGGTGAGGCGAATTCGATCAGCAAACTGTCTCGCTTATGCTGCGCCCGGATCTCCGATAAGGTGCCGCACAAAACGAGCTTGCCGGCGTTGAGTACGGCGATATGATCGCAAATCCGTTCGACATCCGACAAAATGTGGGTTGAAAAGACTACGGTGGTTTTGCCTTTCACCCGCGCCAGGATATCCAGGATTTCTTTTCTGCCGACCGGATCCAGCGCCGACGTCGGTTCGTCGCAGATGAGCAGTCTCGGTTCGTTCAACAGGGCCTGGGCGATGCCAAGGCGCTGCTTCATGCCCCGGGAAAAGCCGCCGATCCTCTTGTTGGCTTTCTCCAGTCCCACCAGATCCAGCAGTTCAGCGCTCCGGCTCTTGATCTTATCGGCGTCAAGCCCGGTGATCTTGCCGCACAGATTCAGATATTCGCCAGGCTTCATGTAATTATAAAATTCCGGCACATCCGGCAGATAGCCAATGAAACGGTTGGTTTTCGTCTGACCATAGGCAACCGGTTCGCCACAGACGCAGATCCGGCCGCCGGCCGGCTTCAGCAGCCCGAGAACCAGTTTCATCGTCGTCGTTTTTCCGGCTCCGTTTGGGCCGATAAAGCCGAAAATCGCATGTTCCGGCACATTAAAAGATAAATCGTCAATGACTTTATGCGAATTGAAAGACATGGACAAATGTTCAATGCACAGCGGATCCATCATTCTTCACCCCGGCCGAAAAGAAAATAAACGATCGGGCCGAGCAGTTCGCCAAAAATAACGATGATGATCCACAGTGGTTTATTGCCGAAGCGGTAAACCGGATGCTTTAACACGTGGATCAGAGCCGTAATCATTAAAACCAGCTGAACAATCAGAATTGGAATCAAAAAAGGCAGGTACTCAATCAGTTTTTCCATATCCGTCAACCTCCTGTATTTGCTTTTAATCTTGCGACAGCACTTTGATATTCGGGTGTTTCCGCCAACGCGGCTAAAACCGGGTTATCTGTTATCGCCTGCAGCATGCTTTTTTTTATGATTTTTTCATCTCGCGGAGCCTGGCCGCCCAAATCAAAATCGGCGAACCACTGTTCCAGCCTGTCAAAAAAATCGTCGCCGTGCATGATGATCGGAAAAGTGCCGGCGGCACAGCACACATCGGCATACCGGCCGATCATGTCCAGCGCGCGGTTTCGTTTATTCTGCAGCACATAGCCTTGCGCCGCGTTCAGATAAAGCGGCATCATGATCCCCGGATGAAGCTGATCCATATTGAAGATCTCGGCGGTCGACCGGATGCGCTGCCAGACGGTTTCAAACCGCTCCGGCGTGTCCTGACACAGAGCCAGATATCCGGAGGCGATGTCGATCAGGCCGATCAAATGCTGATACAAGCCAATTTGCAGGACATCCTTTGCTTTTTCCACCCGTCCGGTCATTTGATAGGCGCCGGCCAATACGGTTTCATGGGTCACGGCAGGTTTCATGCTGCCGTCCAGCAAATCCAGCACTTCATCCGGGCGCTGCAAGAGCATCAAGACGACGGCTTCTAATGAAACAGCCTCATTGATTCGTCTGACATCGTCATCCTCGGTCTTGATCCTCCGGCACAAATCCAGGATTTCCTGAAGAACGGCTTCTTGGGCGGCCTTATCGCCGGCCAGCATATAATGATTGATCAGCAATACGGACATTTGCAACAAAAGCGGAAAGCAGGAGTAATATTTTCTGATGACCGCACGGCACTCATCGATAACTTCGCCGTAAGGCTTGCCGCTAAAATCGCCGGTCAGCTGATGATACAGCTTCTTGATGTCCTCCCGGGTCATCTGCGGTTCATAACCGATCAACTCGTCGATGCTGATGTTGAAATACGCGGCCAACTGCGGCAGAAACGTAATATCCGGATAACTCTGGCCTGTTTCCCATTTGGAAACCGAAGCCTTTGACACGCCGATATAGGCGGCCAGCTCATCCTGCGTTATCGCTTTCCCCTTGCGTTTGGCCAGCAACGTTTTGGCAATATTGATCTCTTTCATATAAATCCGTCGGGCAGGCCCCTTGCCGCTCCTTTTTCTATTCCATAAAGGGAATGCCTGCTACCCTTTATAAAAGCAGATTAAGCGATTCGCGCGATGATGTTCGCGGCGGATCTCTCATCTGCTATTATATGAAAGCCGGTTATGAAAACAAGAGATTTATCGTTGATTTTGGTTGACTAAATCAACCGCAAAGCAACAGACGCCGGGTTGAAGACACCGCGTCACCGAATCATCCGCGCGATGCCGTTTCAGGATTCACGCGGTTTGAGTTTACCACACCTCAAAGATACCTTCGATCTCAACCGGAATGTTCCCCGGCAAAGCATTGACACCGATCGCCGACCGCGTCGGCGTGCCGATCGCCTCGCCGAACAGTTCGACCAATAAGCCGCTGGCGCCGTTGGCGACCTGTGGCTGTTCGTAAAAATCGTCGGCCGAGGCAACCAGCGCCAGGATTTTAACACAGCTTTTCACGTTATCCAGATCGCCGATACAGGCTTTCAGATTAGCC
>CAYRWC010000106.1:0-8595 GCA_964427795.1 uncultured Oscillospiraceae bacterium
TTTGACGCCGGGAACAGCCGCATAGGCTTTTTCCAAATCTTCCGGAATTACTTTTTTACCTGAGGCTAAAATAATATTCTCTTTGCTGCGGCCGATGATCACATAATTGCCTTGAGCGTCGCGCCGACATAAGTCGCCGGTTTTAAACCAGCCGTCGTCGAACGCCAGCGCCGTCAGTTCCGGCTCATGAAAATATCCTTTCATCATAAAGGGAGATTTGATCAAAAGTTCGCCGGATTCGCTTATTTTGACCGTCACCGCCGGATAAGGCTGGCCGCAGGAATCGGTGGTCAACATCCGGCCCCGGTTGCCAAGGGTCGGGATATTGGTTTCTGTCGCGCCATAAGTCAGCAGCATATTGAAACCGGTTCCGATATAGAAATCCGCCGTTTCTTTATCCATCGGCGCGCCGGCCGAACAGAAAATATCAATTTTGCCGCCGAAAGCCTGATGGATGCTTTTAAAAAGAATTTTTCCCGGATTAATGCCGGTTTTCAACCGAAGCGACAGACAGATGGGAAAGAAGAAATCAAAAAGCCGTTTGGTTTTGGCATCGGCGGCGATTTTTTTATCGGCTTCCGATTTAAAGAGTTCAAATACTCTCGGTACGCAGGTGAAAATAGTCGGTTTATAACACTCGAAAGCCGCTTTTAAAGCAGCCGGCGTATTCTGTTCGATAAAAAGAACATCCGCGCCTAAAAGCATTGGTCCCAGCACCGAACAAATCAGCCCGTAAATATGGCTGTTGGGAACTACGGCAAGATATCTGCCCTCTGAAGTTAAATGATTGCTTTCCGCGCACATTAAAGTTGATTGGATTAAGGCGTCATGACTGTGCATGATGCCGGCAGCCGCCCGGGTCGTTCCTGATGAAAAAATGATGGCCGCAACCGTTTCGTCGCCGTCCGGAGTCTGCCTCAGCGGCAGCCTTGTTCCTGAGGCGATTAGAGGAGATCGGCCGTGGTTTGCCAGATCAAGGAGCGGCAGCTCCGAAGGAACAAGCGTTCCCAATTTGCCGATCATCCGCGGTGAAGCAAGGATGCAGCGGACATCGGACTTGCCGATCTGCCGCATCAGATCGGCCGGCAGAAGTGTCGCGTCAAGCAATACGGCCGTGCACCGCATTTTGTAAATCGCTAAAAGCGCCATGTTCCACTCAGGTCTGTTTTCAGCCGCCAACGCGATCCGATCTCCGGCGGCCAGGCCTGATCCGGCTAGTTGTTCCGCAAGCAGGTCCACTTCGGCAAAGAGTTCCGCATAAGTATATTTCCGGATTTCACGACGCTCATTCATGATGGAAAGCGCTGTCTTATCAGGATGATTTTGGTTGTTCTTTTTAATCAATTCATAAATGTTCATGCCGTGTTTACCCTCTTATATCCGACCGGTCTTTCCGCAGACTTCTCCTGCTCCCCGCCGCTGTTCATCTTGAACGCTTAGTTCATCACATCTATCGATTTCTGTATTAAATCAATAAATTTGAGCGTTTCCGTTTCCCCTAATCCGCGGATTAATTGGTCAAATCCCGCTTCTATTTCCGCTTGTTTCGCATAGATATATTGTCTGCCGTTTTCCGTCATGATAACGCGCATGCGGCGGCGGTCCTCTTGACACAGCTCCATCGTGATATAGCCTTTTTTGCGAAGAGCGGTCAGAGCCGTTGTGATTCTGGCTCTTGACACATGAAGGTCATGGCTTAATGCCGAAGGATTGATCTCGCTGCCTTCATGCCGGCATAAATAATTGAGAACGCGCTGTTCCCCTTGCCAGAATTCTTCCAGACGGTTTATTGTATTCATGCCATAGAGCTTGTTTAATGTATCAGTCAGGCATTTCCTGAGCTCAATTTCTTTCACGGCCGTCTTTATGGCCCTCCGTTTGATGATTTGTCGGTCATATATTAACAGTGTTAATTATTAATGCTGTTTATAATAAGGTATCGTACAGCCGATGGCAAGAGATAAATCATGAACATTTATGAAATCCTGTGTTTTCATCCGAGATCGCAGTAAAAATTCCGTTCCGCCGCGATCAGCAGGCAAAAGCCCCGGAACGCCGGCAGTGACGTTTCGGGGCTTTATTCATCATAATTGTTTCATTGCTGTCAATCAAAGGTATAATCGTCAATCCGGTCTATAAACGCCGCAAATCAGATCGCGCTGTTGAGAAGCATTTCCGCCATATGCATGCTTTTGGCGGCGTCGGCGATTGTACACAGCGGAGCGGTGCCCTGCAGAATGCTGTTCACAAAGTCGGCGTTTTCTTGCTTGAAGCCGCAGTATTGATAGAATTTTTTACTGCCGGCCAGCTCCATGCCGTTGATTTTGTCGCACGCCGGTCCGCTGACGCCCGCGGAAGCCAGCGAATAGATGCTTTTGCCGGACGCGTGAAGGATCGTGGCTTCACAGGCTTCCGAACCGAAACCCAGATTGATGAACGCGCTGGCTTTGGGACCGTGTATCTCAAAAGAATGGACGCGTCCGGCAGTCTGGTAATTTGCTTTCAAGGTTCCGGTGATGCCATTTTCAAAACGGATGACGCTGCTCCAGGCATTGTCGACCGGGCTGTTATGCCGGGCGGCGACGGTTGCCGCTTTCTCCGGCTCCGATCCGGCCAGATAGCGAACCAGATCGACGGCATGAATAATATCGGATACAAAAGCGTTCATATAATGCCAACCGTTCGCGATGTCGCTGCTCTTGATGAAGACGCCGTCGACCTGAGTGATCGGCGTCAGTTCCTTCATGGTTTTAAGGACATATTGAACAAGCGGAATATGCCGGCGATTCATGGCCACAGCCAGGTTTTTCCCATTTTTTTCCGCGGTTCTGGCCAGGGAATCGGATTGATAAGCATTGATGCCGGCCGGCTTTTCCATCATGACATGCAACCCGGCATTCAGGCAGTCGTATACGACACGGTACATCCGATCCGGCTCTACCAGGCAGACAACACCGTCGAGTTTTTCGTTTTTCAACATTTCCGGATAGGAAAGATAAGCTTTGCCAACCGAGTATTGCCGGGCAGCCGCCTGGACTTTTTCTTCGATCAAATCGCAAACGGCCACCAATTCGCAATTCTCCAGTTCCGACAAGCTGGGCAGATGAACGCTGTTCGCCATGCCGCCGCATCCGATAACGCCGATTCTTGCTTTCTTTTGCATTTTTTTCTCCTTTGTGTCTTTTCTGATTCTCGTTCAGCTTACGGTTCAATATGACCCGGCGCATGACGTTCGGCCATGGCGCGCGCATAATAATCGTCCCAGATTTCGATGCCGAATTCCTTAATGATGTCGTCCACAGACCGTTCTTCCGACTCGCTTGTCAAGAGCACCGCGCCGACATGACCGGGATCATAGATCTTAACCTCATTACCGTATTTCTTTTTGGCCGCGTCAAATTTCTCTCCGTTGTAGTCAATATGCACGACTTTGTAATCCAGATTGATGTCTGCCGTTACATAGGGATAATAATTCGTCGATCGGGCCACCAAATCACCCAGCGGATTGATCACCGTGCATTGATCGCCGGCCACACTGCCGACAAAGTAGGAACGGCAGGCATACGCCCAGTAATTTTGCATCAGGCCGCCGTGATACATAGATGAGAAAACCAGCAATTCCGGTTGAGATTTCTCGTATTTTTCCCGCAGCTCTTTAAAATTCAAATCGAAGCAGATGGCGCCGGCCACTTTGCCGAAATCCGTTTGAATGATCGACGCGTCCTTGCCGTAAAGAATATGCCCGACCAGATATTCGGCGTCAACCAGATGATTCTTGTTGTAGATGCCGTCGAGCTCACCCCGACGGTTGATAAATTGCGTCGAATTTCTGTATGTGCCGTCCGGCAGAAGCCGGGCTGCCGAATAGGCGATGTTGCATCGATGGGTCTTGGCTACATCCATAAAATGATGAAGAATCCGATCGCCGCGGACGCGATAGTATTCCAGCCGCCGATCCAGTGTGAAATTCGGCGCACGGTCGCAGGCTTCCGGCAGCACAATCAGATCGGGCCGGTCGCAAAGCACTTTTTCCAGCCAGGCATCCCAGTGTCCGATCATTTCGCCGACACAGGTGTTTAAATCTTTGTCCGGACTCATTTCATGCGGATGCGGCGCCAGTGAACTGATTTTGACATATCTTGCCATCTGGATCCCTCCTTTTCAGCCATACAGGCTTAACAATACATTTTCTTGGCCGCGGCGCTGTACTCGTTATAAAACGTCTGACCGTCATAACCCTTGTCTTGATTCGGTATGTCGTCGAGAATCACGGCCGCTCCGTTTAGCTCCCGCGATATCCGGCCGGCCAGCATGATTTTAACTGAATCGAGAAGCGCCGGCATAGCTGCCAGGCGGTTGGGCTTACCCTCCATAAAACAAATAATCTCATTTAAGAGCGCTTTATAAATTTTGCCGGTATCGATGACAAATTGGCTGGTTGTCTTGGTGGTCATGATGGTAAAGACAAATGGCTGCCAGCTGCCCATAAAGGTATTATATACCGCATTGACACCGTTGCCGAAATCAATATAAAAGCTTTCGCTGCTCATACCCGATTTGACGCCACGCCCCAGGAAGCGCACCGACTGGGCGGCATGGCCGGCAAGGGCGCCTATGCCTTCGACCACATGAATGCCATAATTAAATTCATCTACGCCGGATGTCCCGAATAAACTGACAATTTCGCCTCGTTCCGAAGCCGGCGTTTCGACGAATTTGACAATCTCCTCGGCATACCGGACGGAAGAAGCGCCCAGGATAACGGCGCCGCCGCGGACTAATTCCGTCAGCTTGCGGCAATCTTCCAGATTTCCGACCAGGGGTTTGTCAATGAAAACAGGCTTCCCTTTTTTTACAAAAGGCATGGCATACGCCAGATGCTTGTCCCAGTTGCAGCTGTGAATAAAGCCGATATCGCACATATCGGCCAGTTCTTCGATTGTCCGGCATCTTTTTTCCAGACCGAACCGCTTGACAAATCCTTCAACCTCGTCGTCCGAGCGAAAGGAATCATTAAAGACGCCGACATATTTTGCCCGGGGATCCTTCTCCAGGACGCCGCCAAAAGCCAAAGGATGGGATGTGTCGATGGTAACAGCGCCAATTCGAATCATAAATCTGCTTCACTCCTTCAATTATCCGATACTAGACTTACATCATTGATTCATTAAAATATACAGTTCTATTCAATCCGGATGATTCATAGGCTTTTATAATGATCTCGAGCGTCTTCCGGCCTTCCCGATCATCAACCAGCAATATCGCGTCACCTTGAACAGCACCGATAAAATTCCTGTACTGCTTAATATGGCCGGCCGCGCCGATCTCTCCGGGGTCCCGGCAGGATTTCTTCCGGATGGCATCCTTGTCTTTGATGAAAGACGGCTGCCCTTCCGTGTCCCATTGAATCAAGGTGTCTTCTTCCAAAACGATCGAACCTTTTTCGCCATTGATTTCAAGCCGGCGGGGATAGCCCGGGTAAACGCCGGTAGTGGCCTGGATAACGCCTAAAGCGCCGTTTTCATATTCGACGACAGCCGCCAGAGTATCCTCGACTTCTATATGCCGCGTCAGTGTGGCGGCATGAGCGGAGATGCTTTTCAAAGGTCCCATGATATAGCGAAGGAGGTCGATCCCGTGAATGCCCTGATTCATCAGGGCGCCGCCGCCGTCCATCGCCCAGGTCCCGCGCCAGGGATTCTGATCGTAGTACTGCTGTGAACGGAAATACTTCATATAAAGATCGGCAGAGACAATCCTCCCCAGCAAATTATCTTGTATGGCATCTTTCATGGCCTTGACCGCCCGGCTGAAGCGAAGCTGACTTACGACGCCGACCAGAACGCCTTTTTCTCTGGCCAGAGCGCTGATCTTGTCGCTGTCTTCCAGACATAAGGCAATCGGCTTTTCGATCAGCACATGCTTCCCCGCCCGGATAGCCTGTAAGCTCTGTGCGGCATGAAGGCCGCTTGGCGTGCAAATGCTCACGGCATCGACTTGAGGATCAGCCAACAAGGATTCATAAGTGTCATAGGCTTTAGTCCGGTATTCGCGGGCTGTTTTCTGCGCCATTTCGGAGGTCTGGTCATAGACGCCAGCCAATTCAGCTTCGCCGATCGTTTGGACAGCCTGGATATGGAACTTGGATATCATACCGCAGCCGACAATGGCGACATGAACTGCTTTTTTCATAAGTCAGATCCTTTCCGCGGTTCTGTTTGGAAAAATGACCGGCAGCGGTTTAGCGGCAGCAATACGCCGCCGCTTTGCCGATAAAAACGTTCATCCAGACGATAGACGCCGCCTTCCGGTTCCAGCCACGGCGCTTCCGGAATCGGATGGTACGATTTAAGCTGCTGCCAGTTTTTATAATTTTGCGCGCCGTTGCACTCGACAACGCCGGTTTTCATTCCCGGCAGCGGCGCCAGCCGGCAGGCAACGTTTTTATTCCAGTCGCTCAGGTAAGGATTGACGGTCAAATCGGCGCAATAGCAGGGGATTTTTCGTTTCTGCGTTTCTTCAAGCATCTGCAGGGTTATACTCAGCGTTTTGGCAATCGCTTTTAGGGAGATCGCTCCGTATCCCAAATCATCGATCAGGTGCCTGACATCTTCAGGGCTGTGCGCGCTTTCATCGCCGGCTATTCTTACGGGCAGATCAAACACGGGGATCTGCGCGTCCTCCGGAAAAGGCTCCTCTAAAATAACCGTACGCGAAAGCACATCAATCGACGCCATATAATAGAGAAGATGAAGAAACCGGTCGCGGGTATCATAACGCCCGTTCGCATCGAAATAATAAAGCAGATGCCCGCTGTCCGTATAAAGCGTCGTATAATTCTTCAGAATCTGATGAACCTCAAAAATCCGTTTCTTATCGGCTTCCAGCATTTCATCCGGATCATTGCGCTGTCCGGGATTTTGACCGAGTTTGATTTTAAAGAAAAAGACGCCGCTTTGCGCCAGCTCATGGATTTGCTCAAGCGGCATGCCGTAAGTAATCAGCGGGATGACACCCAGTTCCTGATGACGGCAGGTCAGCGACCCGGTAAATTTCTGTGTCAAAGCATCAAAATCATCAATCCCGTTTTCGGCGGCATATAGTTGCCACAAGGCAAAATCCAGGCCGACCAGGGCGTTCAAGGCAAAGGTTTTTCGCAAAGCCGGAGCGATAGCGGTGCTTTTCGCATATTCATAAACAGAAGGCCATATAGCTTCAATCATGGCCGGCGGACTGACAAAGGGTCTGTCCTTGAGTTGTGTAAGCGCATATTGGGTGATCATCAGCATAGCGGCATTGCCGCCGCACCGGGACAATGCCGAAAAAACGCCGGCGTCCGACCAAAGAACACTCTGCACGCCCAAACCGTTTCCGACACAGCCGTTTTGATCCTCGACCTGGCACAGGACCTGCCATAGTTCATTCAATGAGCCGCCTTTGAAGCCAAAAGGCTGCAAAAGCGGTTCCCGCATGAATTCCAGATCTGTTTGAATGATATTTGCCATATCAA
Organism: uncultured Oscillospiraceae bacterium; assembly: GCA_964427795.1. Taxonomy (GTDB): domain Bacteria; phylum Bacillota; class Clostridia; order Saccharofermentanales; family UBA5734; genus JAYFQE01. Next base: position 7,511 of record CAYRWC010000106.1, read on the forward strand.
TCCTTTCTGCGTACATACAGCTGTTGAGGATTCAGGCAATAGTTGCCAATTTTTCTTTGGTCACTTGTGAAATCAATGGTTCATGCTTCAAAAGGCGTTGGATTTCTTCGTAGACGTGAACGCCGATTCTGCCTTGCCCGTTGTTGGCCAGGCCGGCCAAGTGGGGTGTCATAATACAGTTTGGCAAAGAACGCAGCGGATTGTCTTCTGCCGGCGGTTCGGGATCGGTAACATCCAGGCAGGCATATTTCAGTTTACCGGCTTTCATGTGATTGTACAACGCCGTTTCATCGATTAACGACCCGCGGGCCGTGTTGATCAGAATGGCATCATCTTTCATGATACTGAGCGTTTCGGCATTAATAAGGTGTTTTGTTGACGGTATCGAAGGGGCATGCAGCGAAATGATATCACTTTCCCGGAGAACGCGATCCAGCTCTGCCTTTTCCGCTCCCAGGCTTTTTACTTTCTCCGCGTCCATAAATGGATCGTAAACCAATATGTCGACATCAAAATCCTTCAGCAGATCGATATAGTGGGATCCGGCATAACCGCAGCCGACAACGCCGACGGTTATTTCAAAAAGCTCGCGGATCTGCTTGCGGTCATGCTGCCAGCCGCCCTGATGAATCAGTGCATTGAGGTTATAAAAGTCTTTCGCCGCGGAAATCGTAAAACCCAGCGCCGTTTCCGACACGCTGCGACTCAGGACAACCGCGCTGCTGACCAGCGGAATATTTCTGGCAAAAAGCTCGTCGCTGACGATCGGCTTAACGCTGCCGGCCGCATGCGCGACCATTTTTAAATCTGGAGCGCAGTCCAGAATTTCTTTCGTCAAACTGGTGTTCCCCCAGGAAGTCACAGCAATATCGGCGTCCCGTATAACCGCTTTTATTGTCTCCGGATCGGTTCCTGACGATTCGTTCAGCCGAATCTCGCCTAATGCCTTGAGTTTGGTCATGGTTCTGCCGGAAATAACATTTGATCGCATGTCGGCATTCATAAGCAAAGCAATTCTCATGGTGCACATTCCTCTTCATTCTCATTTATAGTCCTGGATTTACCTGGGCATATTGATCGGATAC
>CAYRWC010000107.1:0-8514 GCA_964427795.1 uncultured Oscillospiraceae bacterium
TCCAGACTGTCGGCAAAACGGGTGCGCGGCAGTTCGATCGCCTTAATCCGCCCGCCCTGCGCCGCGCGGTCCAGCAACGGCCCACCGGGATACCCCAGGCCGACCGCCCGGGCGATTTTGTCGAAGGCTTCGCCGGCCGCGTCATCACGCGTCCGGGCCAGGACTTTATATTGCCCGTAGTCTTCGACCCAAACCAGATGGCTGTGTCCGCCGGAAGCAACCAAACAGAGAAACGGCGGCTCCAGCGTCGGATCAGCCAGATAATTGGCCGCGATGTGGCCGGCGATGTGATGGATGCCCACCAGCGGCTTGCCCGTAGCCAAAGCCAGGCTCTTGGCGGCCGTCAGGCCGACAAGCAGGGCACCGACCAAACCGGGGCCGTAAGTCACGGCAATCACGTCGATATCCGCCAGTCCGACACCGGCGGTCTGCAGCGCCTGATCGATAACCGGCAGGATCGCTTCCAGATGCATGCGGGACGCGATCTCTGGCACAACGCCGCCGAATTGCTTATGAAAATCGGCCTGTGAAGCGATGATATTCGATAAAATCGTCCGGCCGTCGGCGACGACCGACGCCGCGGTTTCATCGCAAGACGACTCGATGCCCAGAACAAGCGTTCTTGATTTTGGATTGACGTTCATCTGTTCCATGCTGCCCGCCATTCCGCTCAAGCGAAAACAAAATGGGTGAATGTCTGGTCGATCAGGATCAGAAAACCCAGAACGATGACATAAACGGCGCAATAAAGAAATCCGCGGCGCGTCAGTTTGCGCAGCATGAAATTCATCGCCAGCCAGCCGGACAGCGCCGCCGCGGCCACGCCTACAAGGATATTGCCCACGCCGAAAGAAGACAAAGCGGCGCCCTGGCCTTGAACCATATCTTTCAGATCCAGAATAAAGCCGCCTAAAATGGCCGGAATGGACATCAGAAAAGAAAAGCGGATCGCCTTGTCGCGGTCGACGCCGCAAAACAGCAGCGCGGTCAGGGTCGTCCCGGAACGCGATATGGCCGGAGCGATCGCCACCGCCTGGCCGACGCCGGCAATCAGCGACTCCTTATAGCCGATGTCGCGCGGCGTGCCGCTCTGCTTCACACAGAGCGACGAGGCCAGAATGACGCCGGTGATCAGAAATTCATAACCCAGCGTATTGCCGGCAAATAACGAATCGATCCAGTCGCCCAGCAGCACCGCCGCCAGAACGGCCGGGATGGTGGCGATGACCAGCTGCCAGGTCCGGGGTCCGAATATGTCGCGCAGGATAGCGCCGATTTCCCGGCGCATAACGATAAAAACCGCGATCAAAGTGCCCATATGCAGCAAAGTGGTAAAAGACAGCATGGCTGCCTCGTCGGTCTGTAAAATACGGCCCAGCAAGCTTAAATGGCCGGAACTGCTAACCGGCAGAAATTCGGTAATGCCCTGAACCAGGCCATATAGCAGTGCTTCAAGAAAATTCATGCGGTAGTCCTCCCTTTCCGGTCTGCACCGGGCTGACCTCAATTTTACCACAAGTTCATGATCCGCGTGTTATAATTATGCGCAAGCCGCCACGTCCGCCGCAACCCAGTGTTCGGCAATACCAAAAAAAGGAGCCGCCATGACCACAAAAACCAGCATCAGCCGGGTATCATACCGCCGCCGGCCGGCGCGCCTGATCAAAAGAGCCGCGCTGATCATCTCTGTTCTGGCGCTGGCGCTGATCGCCGCCATCGCCTATTCCTTCACCACCGCCAACGACCTGATGCGCCGGCAGCCCAAAGCGCTGGCCACCTTCAGCAGCAATATCATGCCCGATTATCACCTGGTCAGCTTCACCTCGCTGGATGAACAGACCATGCTCAGCGGCTGGTTTTTTCCGGCTGAAGGCAAAGCTGTCAGCACGGTCGTCCTGGTACACGACCAGGGGAAAAACCGGCTGCAATTCGATCTCGATTCGCCGGACTTTTATCGGCATCTGGTCGAGAAAGGCTTCAATGTTCTGGCTTTCGATCAACGCAATTCCGGTCAGTCGGACGGCGAATTGTCCGGCTACGGTTACGCCGAATGGTCCGATGTGCTGGCCGCCGTCCGCTACGCGCGAAAAAACGCGGCTACGAAAAACGTGGTGCTGTACGGCTTCGGCACCGGCGTTTCCGCTTCGCTGATCGCCTGGGATCAGCTGCCGCCGGCGGGCGTCGATAAAAAAGACTACCCGGAGAATATCCGGAAACTGGATTTCGATCAATCCTATATCATCGGCTTGATGCTGGATTCGCCCGCCGCCTCGCCGGACGATTATATCCGGGCCATCTACCGGCGGCAGGGTTGGCTGGGCAACAACCTCCTGCAGTACACCGTGCCCTACGCGGTCCGCCTGTCGGCCGGCAGCATCGGCAAAGTCAACGCGACCGCCTTGCTCTCCCGCTGCCAGCTGCCGGTTTTTCTTGCTTACCAGACTCAGGACACCTGGATCGGCAGCGGCTCGATTCAGCCGCTGATTGACGAACGCCGGCGCCTGAATCCCGATCTGACCGTTGTCTTCGCCTGCGACAAGCCCGGCTATACCGACGGCTTTCTGCTCGACCGGTCCGGCTATCTGGCGGCGCTGGACGACTTTCTGGCCCGTTTTTTCACACAGCCCGCGGCTTAGTTCGGTTTAGAAATGCTTAGACCGGAACATGGATATGATCAGGCCGAGCAAAATCACGGCGGCGATACCCAGTCCGATCCGCAAAATGACCAGGTTCATCTGGCCGAGCACCGGGCTGACACCGGCGCCCAGGCTGGTTCCGACGATAATGCCGGCTATGATGATGCTGACAGCCAGCAAGATCACGCTGAAAGACAGCCGGTTGGTAATCCGGTCAAAATGCTTCTGGACTTTATCGATATTTTTCAAATCAAACTGCAGGTTGAAATCATCATCCTCCAGCTTATGCTGCAGATTCAATAAAAACGCAGGCGTCAAGCGGAGCAGTTCCCCGTAATCGTGAAGGCCGTGCTTAACGGCGCGGCCCATTTCGTCAACCGAAACGGTTTCCTTGAGCAGCTTGCCGACCATCGGCTTCATGATTTCCAGCAGATTCAGATTCTGGTCGAGTTTGTCCAGGACACCCTGCAAAGTGATCAGCGTTTTCGCGATCAACGTCAGCTCGCCGGGGATGCGCACATGATAAACATAAGCCAATTGGAAAATCTGCGCCAGCAAATCGCCGACATGCAGATCGTGCATCGGCAACGACATATACTGCTCCAGCAAGCGGTCGATCTCCTGTTCGAAATGGCGCAGGCTGACCCGCCGCTTCATGGTGTCCATAGCGGCCACCGCTTCGACAACCTGATGGCTGTCCTGAGTCGCGATACCGACAAATAACTTGGACAAGATCCGCTTATACGACGCGCTCAAGCGGCCGACCATCCCCAAATCCAAAAAAACGATCGTTCCGTCCGGCCGAACGGTCAGATTCCCGGGATGCGGATCGGCATGAAAAAATCCGTCCTGGAAAAACTGGCGGATCATGGCATGAGACAAGCGGATGCCCAGGTCCGAGCAATTGATGCCGGCCGCCTTCATCTCCTCCGTCTGGGTGATCCGCCAGCCGGAGATATATTCCATGGTCAGCACGCGGCCGGTCGTATAGACCCAGCGGATTTCCGGCACGGCCACTTTATCCTGATCGAGGAAATTGCGACGGAACACGTCGGCGTTTTCGCCTTCCTTGCAGAAATCCAGCTCATTATTCAAGGATTTCTCCAGTTCGGCCATCATGCCGGAAAAATCATACAATTCCCCGTATCGGGTATAATGCTCAATAAAATGAACCAGATCCTGCAAAATTTCCAGATCGGTCTTGATGCTTTCCTTAATGCCCGGACGCTGTACTTTGACAACGACCGGACGTCCGCCGCGCAGCACGGCCCGGTGGACCTGGGACAAGGACGCGGCCGCCAGGGGCGTTTCGTCAAAGGACTCGAAAACGGTTTCCAGCGGCTCGCCGAATTCGGCGCGGATGACCGTCCGCACATCGGCCATCGGGAACGGATTCACCGAGTCCTGCAATTTTTCCAGTTCTCCGGTCACTTCCGCCGAAAAGATATCCGGCCGGGTGCTTAATATCTGGCCGATCTTGACGAAAGTCGGCCCCAGCTGCTCACACGAACGCCGCAGCCGTTCCCCCATCGTCTGCCGGGTGTTCTCGGCGGCTTTCTCATCGGATCTGCTGATCCGGCTGCGCCGCATGCGCAGATAGCTGAAAATACCCAGCTGCTCCATCAGTAAGCCAAACCCGTTGCGGGTAAAAACACTGATGATCTGCCGGTACCGTTTCAGATGGCGGCGTTTCTTCAACAACATAGATCGCTACGGCTGTTTCCGGCAGCCCGAATCATGATTGCGGTTTATCGGTTTTGTCGGCATCCGGCGCGGTTTTGCAGCATGAGTCTCCCTGACCGGCGATACCGGCTTCTTTCAAAGCGGCGGCAACCTCCTCACGGATCATCCGGCGCATTTCGCCGCGCTGTTCCTCGCCCTTTTTCACCAGATCGCCGGCGAACTGCCGGGCGTCCTTCTGGGCGACATCGCCGCGGCGGACCATATCCTCAACGATTTCTTCAATTTTTTCACGCGAAAAGACGGCCAAACCCAGGCCAAAATTCAAGGATTTTTCCATAAATTCTTTGACATCCATCATGGTTACGACCTCCCATCAAAAATAAAACAAGCCAACTAAACAGACTAAAACAGATTTCAGATTTATGATCATTATACCACAAATGCGCCCCGGCCTTTTCCCGCGCAGCCGGCGAGCCATACAAAGCCATACTAAGCCATGCCATGCCGGGCATTGTTATGTCAAAAGCTCACGCAGAACCTGATGGGCGTACAAAATCGCGATATGATCGAAATTGACCTGCAAAAGCCGGCTGGTCTCGCCGCGGCGCATCAGGGCGATCACCGAACGGGTATTCTGCCAGTCGGTGTTTTCGGCCAGAATGACATCTTTGACATCCAGAATCCCGTCCGGTGCCGCCGCGGCAAGTCCCGGCTCCACTCCGTCTTCAGACGCCTGAAAAAACCGGCGCGGAATCAGGGTCGCCGATAAAGGAGAACCGGTGGTATTACAGATCACGACCTGATTAAAAAACAAGTATAACGTTTGCTGCTCATCGGCCAGACAAACCTTATCGACCTTCATCATATAAGGCTGAAAGCTCTTCCATTTCACCGGATTATTTTGCAGCCAATCCTGCGCCTGAATCATATAACGCCAGCGGACCATTTTTTCAAAAGCCGGAGCCTCAATGACCCGCCAGGGGTATTCCCGGGTGAAATCATACCGATCCAGAAAAAAGTCGCCGATGGATCGATGATAATCGGCCGGTTCCAAAAGAGTCAGATAACGGCTTAATACCGCTGCCGTTTCCGGCGGATTCTGCTGAAAATACAAGAGCAGAACCGCTTCGTTTTCCTTCAGAGCCGCCGCGTCAAAACGTAAAAACAGATAAGCGCATAATCGATGAAAGAAAGGGCGGTCCGGTATGATCTCCATTTGCCGGATCAGCGTTGATAATGATCCTGCCGGATCGGCCGTCATAAAATACCGGGCCATGTGCGGGATCAATTGCTGATCCACGAGCTCGCTTGGTCGTAAATTGGGCGAAACGGTTTTCTCTTCATCCGCAAGCCCTTCCGCCAGCAACCTGACCCAGGGCGGGTTCTGAAAGCTTGGATGCCGGATCAGCCGCGGCGATAAAGGATAACGGGGTTCACCTGTTTTCAGGATTTCCCGCGCCGCCCGGCCGCAAAGCTGAACCAGGAAACGATTATCCGGCTGCTCCTGCAGAAGAAGCCATCCCAGCCGGGCCAGCCGCGGTTTCATGCGGACCATCAGAATCCGGCTGATCAGCAGCAGGTCCGCCAGCCCGATCGACTCATCCAGCAGGCAGAGCATCAGCGGTTCTAAATATCGGCTTGGTATCCGTCGGGCCGCCGCCAGACCGGTTTCATCGGACAGGCCTTGAAAAGCATCGGCCAGGTCGGAACAGTAGCCGTCCGGCAAAGATGCCGCAAGCTCCGCGCCGGTCCATTCCCGGGGCAGACGATGCCGCTGCCGTATTTGCGCCCAAATCTCCTGCCGATCGGGTCCGTTTTGTTCCCCCCGCTGTTTCATCAAGGCTTGCTTTGCTCCTGAATGTGTTGTGTCAGCGCCTGCAAACCGGACAGTAAACCTTCGTCATTCAACTGCAGATTGATTTCGATACGTCGGGACAGATCCTTGTCGACGGCGCCGTTATTCTTGATCGGCCGGCTGTTGGAGCAGCCGGCAACAGCAAAATAACTTTGCGGATCATCTACGCCGGCTCCCTGGTATAAATTCTCGCTGATGATCATGAGCAGGGCCGTTTGAGCCCGGGTCTGCGACAAAGCCAGATTGGTCGTATAAGTACCGCCGTCGTCGGCATATCCGACGATCTGTATTTGATTGAGAGAGGCCTGCCAGGTATCGCTGAAAACGCAATCGGCGATTATCGGCACGATTTTCCGCAGCGCGGCCTTGGCGCCGTCGGTCAGAGAACTGTCGCTCGAGGCGAAAGTCAGGAGCGATCCGAAATATAAATTGCCGGTTTCATCATTCACCCGACAGGTCACGCCGGCTTCCTGACAGCGGTCGATAATTTCCTGATACAAGGTCTCCCTGGCCCGGGCCAGCTGCTCCGCCTTTTCGGCTTCGGTTAAAAGGCCGGCCATCGCGTCGGCCTGCCGTTCTTCTATCGACGACAGTTCGGACTCCTGACTGGCGATTTGCTCACGGGCGTCATGAATCTCGGACTGCAGCGCGGCGACGTCGGTTGTGAGAGGACCGTCTGCCGTGCCGGTCGGCATCGGGCCGGACGGATCGGTTGCGGCCGGGCGGCCGGCGGAATTCAGCCCGTTATGAACCGCCGCGGCAACGGCTATAACCACCACCAGCAGCAGCGCCAGAATAATCAAATTAGACGAGAAGGAATTCCTGTCCGATGATTTAGGTCGCTGTGTCGCTTTCCTGAACATCCGATTTCTCCTTTGACACAAGATCGGGATCCGGAGCGGCTTCTCCGGCCATACCCTGCCTGACTTCCAGGACTGCCGCCGGCAAATCGTCGACTGAATCGCGGATTATTTCCGCGGTGTAAGCCAGACGCTGAGCCAGTTCAGCGACATGCTGGTCCACCGATTGGAAGGTGTCCTCGGTGCTCAAACGGATTTTGTCGGCAAAAGCCTTAACCGACTGCTCAAGGCGTTCATTCAACGATGATATTTCCGTGGTCACCTCACGCGTCAGGAACGTTATATCGCGGACCTGTTCATCCATGGTATTCATAACCGAATGCGTACTGTCGGAATAATTCTGGATCATCGCCGTCGTTTGCTCATCAATGTGTTCGAATGTTGTCGAATAAACATCTGTAAAGCGGCCGAAAATGCTCTCGATCTCTGAGTTCAAGTCATCCTGAAGCTGGGTGATCTGCTGGCTCATCTTATCGATATATCCGTTGTTGAGCGACTGCATCGCCTGCCGCTCCGTGTTGAGCCGCTCGGCCATCTGACGGTCGGATTCCAGCAGATTGCCGATCAGGCCGGCCAGATCGCCGGTTTTGTTCAGACTGTCATTGAATACCTGGGCCGTCTCAGCCAGTTGAGTCCGCGACTCGGATAACGTCTGTAAAGAAGCAACCGCTTCCTGATTGATCTGATTCTGCATTTGCGTACCGCGGTCCAGCGCCGTCAATAAACACTGTAGATCATCAACGCTTTTCTGTTGTAAAGCAGCCAATTGCTGTACCCGGTCGGTCTGCATGGCGGTCATCTGTTCGGTCAACGCGGCCAGAGAAGCCAATTGACCGGAAAATTGCTCGTCGATCCGTTGTGCAAAGCGGTCGGCCAGAATCTGGATGCCATTTTGCTGCAGGGCCAGATTCTGCTCTGAATAGCGCTGCATGGTTTGATCCAGCCTTTGCAGCGAAGGCTTTAAGTGGTCTTCGATCGCCTGCCGGTAACTGCCGGCCAGATCGGGGATGAGCCGTTCGGAGAACAGATTGTTGATCTGATTCGCCACATCGGGGCCCATATTGACCAGCAGATCCGTTTGTGTCTGCTGTTCGGCGGTTAACTGCCTGATCCAGTCCTGATCGGCAACAACCGTCAGCTTACTTTCCAGCGCGCTGACCAGACGATGCAGTTCCCGGACCCCTTTGTTGGCAAATTGGCGGTCAAGCCCGGCAAAAAGCAGCGCCAGGACAATCGATCCGATAAGCAGGATCAGCATCTGCGCAACAGTCCGGGACAAAAGGCCGGCCGTTTCTGCGGCGGCGGTCAAGCCGGATTGCTGGAACGCTGCCAGAACAGCCAGGCCGCCCAGTAAAATGCCGGCGGCCGTCAGGATGCCCGGTACGGATTCGGCGGCTTTCCTGGCGCAGCGATCGGTCAGCAAAGCCGACGCGTCGAAGTGTTCCTCGAGATCACATAAAGCAGGCGAATCATTTTGCAT
>CAYRWC010000108.1:0-8419 GCA_964427795.1 uncultured Oscillospiraceae bacterium
ATACTTTAAATAATTTAAAAATGCCTAATCCAAATAAAGACGGCAGAATGCCAGTCCTATTGGATGCTATAAAAAGAGTAAAAGATGAATTGGGTGATACGGTTTGTGTGACGGGAAGGACAGCAGCTCCTTTTTCATCGGTCACGCTTCTGTATGGGATGACTGAAACCATGATGCTGATGTATGATCAACCGGAATTAGTCATGGATACGGTTAAGTTCTTCGTCGATCTGCAATCCATGTGGGGATGCGCCCAGATCGAAGCAGGCGCAGATGCCCTGTGGTTTGGTGATTGCAATGCTTCCGGGCATTTGATTTCGGTGGACCAGTACAGGGAGTTTGCTTTTGAAGGCGTTAAAAAATGTGTTCAAGCTTACAACAGCGCAGGCGGATTCAGTTTTTACCATGCAAGCGAGCATAGAACGGAGCACATGAAGGCTCAGGCAGAAACCGGAATCAGCGCAATCAGCGTAGGTCCGGGAGTAGAGATGGATACAGTAAAAAAAGCTGTCGGGGATAAAGTCTGTATCATGGGTAATGTGGACCCGATTAATGTTCTTCTGCAGAGCGGTCCGGAAGCGGTCTACGCGGAATCCAGGAGAATCATGGAAATCGGAAAACAAAACGGAGGCTATATTTTCAGCAGCGGAGAGATGATTCCGCGCGCTGTTCCTGAGGAAAACATGATATCGTTCCTCAAGGCCGGCAGGAAATATGGCATGTATTAACCCAATCTGCATGTAATATTCTCCAGATCATGTATACTGAAATCATGTTAATGAACAAGGAGATTTAAGATGCTTGACATTATGGGGAAAAGAATTCTTGCGGATCAGTCGCAAATATTGTACGATAGGCCTTTTTCAAGAGAAAGCATGAATGAAGACTGGGCGGTTGCCGCCGGCGAATGGTGGATTGAAGACGGATGGCTCACCGGTAGGATTTATGAAAATAGCGGCGGATTCATCTATACAAGAAACAATTATGCCGGAGATATTATACTTGATTTTTATGGCAGAACTGTTCCGCCGTGCAATAACGACATGAATTTTACATGGCATGCTCAGGGTTGGGATAAAAACAAGAATGATGCCGGAATAGGATATATTGCGGGAATCAACGGCTGGTGGGCTGGAAAAACAGGAATAGAGAAATACCCGGAATGTGAGATCCAGGCTACCACATCCATTCAAGAATATGAAGCCGGCCGGTCATATCATATTCAAGCGGGGAGCATACAGGGGCAGTGCTTTATCTTTGTGGACGGCAGACTCGTCATTGAAATGAAGGATCCCTGTCCAATTGATTCTGTAAAATATGGCAAAGTAGGGTTCGGCACTTATTGCAGTTATATTCAGGTTAGGGATTTAAAGTTGTTCAGACCGGCAGCAGAGGATGTCAGTTTGGAATACACAGCGAATTTTTAGGTAATCGTTGAAACATATAGAGATAGATCGTCAGCATTCATCAGTAAGACTTGCAGAATGCTTGTTTTGTCCATATAATCCATTAAGTATGAGCATTATAACCGGCTATGATGGTTCACCGGTAAATTTGGGGCGAAACAAACCGAAATGAAAAACAATTTTAAAACACTAACCGATGATTATTTCGGGAATATTCTAATTGTCTTCAAGAGTTTGCTTGTTGGGCTGGCTGCAGGCGGGGTAGCGGTCCTATATAGACTGTCTTTGACATATGCAGAACGTTTTTCATTTGAGATGTATGCTTTTTTAAAGATGAATCTCCGGATTCTTCCATTAGCTATAGTCGGTTTATGTCTGGCAGCCTGTGTTGTGGGGTATTTGGTTGCAAAAAATCACATGATTTCCGGAAGCGGAATACCTCAGCTGGAAGGAATTTTGAAAGGGTATTTCGGCAACAGAAAGAGTTGGCTGTACACCCTATGCGGTAAGTTTTTAGGAGGAGTTATCGCCATTGGCTGCGGCCTTTCACTTGGCCGGGAGGGTCCGTCCATTCAACTGGGAGCTTGCATGGCCGAGGGATTGGGAAAGAAAATAGGCAGAGGACGACTGGAAAGAAAAATACTCATGGCAAGCGGGGCAAGCGCAGGCTTGGCCGCAGCTTTTAACGCGCCGATGGCCGGCGTGGTTTTTGCCTTGGAAGAAATTTTCAAGTATTTTTCGCCCGTTATTTTACTGTCGATGATGTCGGCAGCGGTTGCGGCGGATTTCGTATCAAAGCAAGTCTTTGGGCTGGCTCCTATTTTCAACTTTGTCATAACCAAAGAAATACCTTTAAATAGTTATTGGATTCTGGTTGTTTTGGGAGTAATACTTGGGGCGTTAGGCGCGTTTTACAATTATGCACTTTTAAAAACTAAAGCGTTGTATAATAAAATAAAAGTATTGAATACAAAAACGAAGCTCATTATCCCGTTCTTGTCGGCCGGGGCTTTAGGAATCGTCTTTCCGGTTGTTTTAGGCGGCGGACATCGCGTCATTGAAGAACTGACATTTAAAAATGGCATAGGTTTTCTGTGCCTTATATTGATTTTGAAATTCGTTTTTTCGATGGTAAGTTTCGGGTCCGGAGCGCCAGGCGGAATATTTTTCCCGCTCATTGTTCTGGGTGCGACGACCGGCGCTGTTTTTGCCGGAGTATCCATTAATTATTTTGGCGTAAACCAGGAACTGTTCAACAATTTTATAATTCTTGCCATGGCCGGCTATTTTACGGCTATTGTCAGAGCACCGATAACCGGCATCGTTCTGATCACGGAAATGACCGGCTCATTTACCCATATCCTCCCGCTAACCGTGGTTGCGGTAACGGCATATGTTGCAGCCGATCTGCTGAAGAGTCCGCCGGTGTATGAAGCACTCTTAGATAATATGATGCGCGGCGAGCATGAAGAAATAACGGAAGAAAGCAGCAAAAAAATCTTAGTTGAAATCATTGTAAAACATGGATCTCAATTTGAAAATAAACAGGTAAAGAGTATCAATTGGCCGGGGAAATCCTTGCTGGTCGGTATAAAACAGGGCGATAAACAAATCATCCCCAAAGGCGATACAGAGATTAAAGAAGGAGATTATCTTAATATTCTGACAGATATTAACAGCGAAAGCCGAATCAGGGACATCATTAATGAAATGAATGAACCCCACCATATTGATAAGCAAGATATGTAATAGAATCACTGAAGCTTTTTTGTTCATCCGTTATATTTGGCTTATCAAAGATGAGTGCGGAGGATTATGAATAATGAGCATAAAAAATAGTGATAAAAAACTGATTGTACGGATGGACCGCTGTCCGAGCAATCATCCTTGTCCGGCAATAAGAGTCTGTTCTGTGAACGCCCTTTCGCAAAGAGGTTATAATGCGCCGACAGTCGATATGGACGCCTGCGTCCGCTGCGGCCGGTGTGTCAAATATTGCCCGATGCAAGCTCTTGTTATGGAGTGAAATCGTGATACGGACCATCCGGTAAAAACAAGGAAGGCTAATTGTAAAGCAAATAGTCTTGCAAAATTTAAGGTATGAATCTATAATCTGAAATGAGCATATTCTCAAATGAAAAGCCAGGAGGATCTATGTCAAGAAAACGTTGCTGCGGCCTGATCGATGATTTACCCATTTGCCAAAAATTTGTTCCGGATCCGGCCGGATCCGAGAAAACAATGTTCTTGGGCTATGAGGAAATTGAGGCGATCCGGCTGAAAGATGTGACCGGACTGGACCAGGAAGAATGTGCACGTCAAATGTTTTTAACCCGACCGACTTTTCAGAGAGTCCTGATTGCGGCTCGCAAAAAATTAGCAACGGCTGTGGTTGAAGGCCGGACGATTATCATTCAAGGAGGATATTATCAAATGGCAAATCGTGTATTTGAATGTATCGATTGCGGACAGGTTTGGGAAGAACCCCCCTGCACAGAAGGCGGCAAGCATGGTTATGAGATTGCTTGTCCGAAATGCGGAAGCATGAAAAAGTCCAAAATCAACAACGGTGTGAAGCAAGTTTGCGGCGGACAAGGCCATAACGGCCACGATCATAGTGCAGGAGGCGGTTGCTGCTGCGGAAACCACGATCAGTAATGCCGCAAAATCAAGGAGCAAATTTGTTTTGCGAAAATATATATACATCGCGATAGGCGGCTTTTTCGGCGCCATCCTTCGATATTTGATCCGAACGGTACAGATTGAGAATTATCGAAGTGCTTTTCCGGTAGCAACCTTGTTGATCAACCTGACCGGCTGTTTTTTGTTGGCTTTTTTTTTCACCGTAACGATGAAGCGCCTATCAATAAACGCCGACTTGAAATTAGGTGTCGCTACTGGTTTTCTTGGCGCTTTCACGACCTTTTCGACCTTTTGTAAAGAGATAACGGTTATTGCATTACAGGGATACCCTGTGACAGCTCTGTTCTATATGACTGCATCTGTTGTTTTTGGGCTGGTCATAACCTATCTGGGATATCAATTGGCTGTAACGCTGGTTAACGGACATCAAAAAAGAACGAGCGGCGAGCCGGCAGAAAAGCGTTCTAGTGAAAGCGAGGAAGCATGATGGATCTTATCTGGGTTGGTATCGGCGGCGCTTTCGGAAGTCTTTCCAGATATCAACTGGGCAAAATAATCGCCCGCCGATCAAAATCGACATTCCCGTGGGGTACAATCGTCATTAATATTTCCGGAGCGATTTTGCTGGGCGTTGTATCGGGAATGGGTGCCGGCAGTCATTTATCCTTGCTTGTGGCAGATGGTTTTTTGGGCGCCTTTACAACTTTCTCAACTTTTATGTATGAAGGATTCAACCTCATTAAGGGAAATAAGAAAAAGAGTGCGCTGGCTTATATGCTGATTACCTTATTGGGCGGAATTCTTGGATATGTTGTTGGTTACATAGGGCAGATGCTCTTTTAGGATGGATCTTGCTTAATGATATCCGCCGGCAGTCCCAGAAGGTTTTCGGACTGCGGCGGCTGCATCGGAATGCGGATCTGCACGATCGCGCCCGGCGTGTCTTTTTCGACAAGATGTAAGCCATACTGGTCGCCAAACCGCAATTTGATCCGCCGGTTGACATTCATGAGCCCTATGCCGTGCCCTTCCGCCGATATGGTTTGATCGTTGTTGAAAGCAGATGCTTTCTGTCTGGGGATGCCGACGCCATTATCACGGATTTCAATCACGGCTGTGCCGTCTTCGACATAACCGACGACTTCAATGGTCAAGGAATCATTATCTTCACGCATGGCATGCTGAATGGCGTTTTCGACAATAGGCTGCAGCGTCAGCCGATTCAGCCGGATTGCCAGCATGGTCTCGGGGATACTGATCCGGTCGTTGATTTTGTCGATCAATTTTTCTTCAATATCCAGATACATGCGCAAATGGGTGATTTCTTCGGCTAAGGCAACGACATCGCTGCCATTCCCAAGCGAACAGCGGTAGAAGTGCACCAGTGCGTACAACAGCGCTCGGGAGGTCTGCAGATCGCGGTTCTGCAGAAACCAGTCGATCGCGGAAAGCGTATTATAGAGAAAATGCGGATTAATGCGCGCTTGCATCATTTCCAGTTCGATTTTCGTGTTGGCCAACTTTGATTCATAAACCGTCTCGATCAGGTATTTTAAATTATTCGACAAGGCATCGAGCGCCTGACTGGCCTGGCCGATTTCGTCTTTGCCTTCGATAGACAGCGAATGATCGTAGTTGCCGCATTTGATGACGTCGATTTTCGTGATCAAGCCGTTGATCCGCCGCGTCAGACGCCGGGAAAGCAAAATAATGATCACGCTGAGCAAGATAACACATAGTACCAGCAGCATAGCGATTAAATTGCGGATGCCCAGAGCTTTTTGAAAAAATGTCGCCGGATCGATCACCTTGACGATTTTCCAGCCCAGCTTAGTCGTGGTAAAAAGCACTATGTCATTGTTAAAAGATATTTTTCCAATAATGCCTTCTTCCTGAGCCATAATTTGCGGCAGCAACGGCGTGACGGTGTCCATTTTAACGCTGTTTTCATCCATTTGGAGGCAGCTGCCGTTCGTGTCAAATAAAAAAACATTGCTGTTAGCGCCATTTCCCTGCAGCGGTTCATAGAACTCCTGATTTTTAATCTTGATCTTTAAAACCGGATATTGAAAATCAGACTTCCGATAATTCATGATTCGATAATAAGCGATTTGTCCTTTATCTTCAAAAAGAGCGACCGCTATTTTCGCATCCTGGAAAAGCGCCCGATAACCTGATGATTGCTTAAAGCTTTCGTCTTGCGGGTATAGGTAATAATTGTCGCAAACCAGAAGGGGATTGTCAGAATAGATACAAATCCGCTGGATGTTGCCGTTTAAACGTTCATAGGAACTGCTGATTTTATCAAAGGTATCGAGATAAGCCCGCGTCATCGCCAGATATCCAACATACTTCTGATGCAAAGCGGCATTAAGCGTATTGTCGCTGATGATAATATTGCCGATTGTTACATAAAAATCCATTCGGTAATTGACTTCGCTGGTATATTGGGTCAGGGATTTACGCTCCAATTCGAGAAGGTTGTTGATTATAAGAGGATCTGTGATAAAAATCTGAACAAAAACATACAAAAGGATGGGTATCAGGGCAAAAATGCCGAAGCTGACTAAAAGCTTGTTGCGTAACCGGGCATGTATGAAGAAGTAATGCCCCAGGTTTCTGATTTTATTTATGAGCTTTTTTAACGGTATGATCATAACTTGACCAGCGGACTCAGGCCTTTATGCAGCCGATACTCAGACGGTGTCAGATTGGTAGCCCGCTTGAACAGATAGAAAAAGTGCGGATTGCTGGCTAAGCCAACCATTTGGGGAATATCGGCGATCCGGACAGCAGTGGATGTCAATAACTCGCAGGCTTTTTCCAGACGATAATCCGTCAGGTATGCCGACAGGCTTTTACCGGTGGATTCTTTAAAAATCTGACGCAGATAATTTTGCGACAAAAAAACTTCACGGCTGATTGACGCAACGTCTATATCTGTACCGTATCGGTCTTCAATAATATTGATGACCGACTTGACAATCTGCTCGTTATGACATTTCCGGCCCGATCGCAGATATTGTTCGGATAAAAGCAGCATTTCCTTAAACCAGCTCTCGACATCGCTCAACGACCGCAGGTTTAGGATGTGGCTCATCTGACCGGCGATGTCCAGCCGGTATAATTTTGCTGCGGGTGTTATTTCGCTAACCAGCTGTTGTATCTCCTGGCAAACATGGATGCAGGTTTTCACCATTTGTGCTCCCGACAGATTCATCGATTTGGCTTTCTCCAGCAATGCTCCGATAAATTGACCGGCATACTGGAATTGTTGTTGACGAATGGTTCCAAATAATTCGGGCTTGATTAATTGATATTCCTGATCAATGGTATCTGACGGATCTGCGGCGTGAACAATTCGGGATTCATCGGCATGTACTTCGCTGTACAACCGGGGCCAGGATTGAAAACCGTATCCGGAACTGCTGTTCCGCATGGTGATTTCCGTGTCGCTGTCAAGCAGCAGCCGTAGATTATCCTGAACAGCATGGCCGATGGCGGTAACTAAAGCAATAATCTCAGCCTGATTAAGATTTTCATCAATATTCAACAGGACATTGACTGCTCTGTTCTGTTCGGTAAAAACATAATAAATCTGGCAATATTTCGCCACACCCGATTGAATCGTCTGGACAATATCCTGCCGCGACGGTTGACGGTCGGCCGGCGCGCTATGACCGTCCAGGGCAATACGCAGCAGCATAAATAGATCGAACTGCAGGTTCAATCCAAGCGCATTGACCTGGCTCCAAAACTCTTTTTCCGGCATAAGCGTGTCCGAAGTCATGAATTCTCGGAGAAAGGAGGCTCGCAGCGTATCCAAATTTTGTTGATATTGTTCTTTTAGTTTCTCTTCCTGACGGTTTCTCCTCTGCTCATCGGCTATGATGCCGGCCGTCCGGCGGAGCATCTCCGATATTTCCTGCTCCGTATAAGGCTTCAGCAGATATCCGCAGATATTCATTTCGATAGCCTGCTGGGCATAAGTGAAATCGCGGTAGGCAGATAAAAAAATGATCTTGGTGCCGGGACAGTCGTCGATCAGAGCGCGAGCTAAATGAATGCCATCCATAATGGGCATGCGAATATCGGATATCACAATATCGGGATGTAAAGAACGGCTTAAATCCAAGGCTTCGCGGCCATTGTGCGCTTCACCGGCCAATTCCATGCCCAGAAAAGTCCAGTCAACGATGCTCCGTAGTTTTTCACGTTCAAATATTCGATCATCCGCTATCAGAACTTTGATTATTGCGAAAACCCTCTTTCGTATTATTTCCGGTTTATTATAGGATAGCAATAGGGATCAGAACAGACGGCTAAGGAGCTTTTAGTACATTATATCGCTAATATGCAATCTGTAACGC
>CAYRWC010000109.1:0-8323 GCA_964427795.1 uncultured Oscillospiraceae bacterium
GTGGGTGACAACCAGCACCTGATCGGCACTCTGGTGAACATCCAGTTCGATGCCGTCGGCGCTCTGGCGAACGGCCAAATCAAAAGCCGCCAGCGTATTTTCCGGCGCTACTGAACTGGCGCCCCGGTGAGCCCAAATTTTTGTCATCATTTCTGTTCCTCCTGCAGTCTTGTCAAATCAGTCTTCTGATGAAGCATGATTAAAACCGGGGAAAGAGTTATAATAATGTCTCAGGCTTTTCCACGCTTCACAGCTGTTGATAACGTTTCATTAATTACGGGAAAGTCAGGTTAATTATATCACAATCAAGCAGGACTTACGGATAGGATGTGAGCGTTTGGATCCGATCATTCTGCATGCCGACCTTAACGGTTTCTTTGCCAGCGTCGAGCTGCTTACCCATCCCGAGCTGCGCGATGTGCCGATGGCTGTCGCCGGCGACGCCGAACTGCGACACGGCATAATCCTGGCTAAAAATGAGAAAGCTAAGGCTTTTGGAATCCAAACCGCCGAAACCATTTGGCAGGCGAAAAAGAAGTGTCCGTCATTACATTTAGTAGCCCCGGATCTTGAAAAGTATCACCACTATTCGCAGCAGGCCCGATCTATTTTTTGCCGCCTGACCGATCGGGTCGAACCTTTTGGCCTGGATGAAGCATGGTTGGATGTGACGGGATCCACCGGCCTGTTCGGGGACGGCCAAGCCATGGCCGACCGGCTGCGTCGCTGGACCCGAGAGGAATTGGGACTGACCTGTTCGGTCGGCGTCAGTTTTACCAAAGCATTTGCCAAACTAGGCAGCGATCTCCATAAACCGGACGCAACGACGGTTATCTCCCGCGAGAATTACCGGCAGCTGGTATGGCCGCTTCCGGTGTCGCAGCTCCTCTATGTCGGCGCCACGACCGCCCGGCAGCTTAACCGTTTCGGCGTCCGGACGATCGGCGATCTGGCTGCCTGTGATGAGAAATTGCTCCGGCAATGGCTCGGCCGCAGCGGCGGGGCGCTCTGGATGGAAGCGTGCGGCCTGAGCGACGCCAAGGTCGAACAATACGCCGTTACTCATCCGGTCAAATCGATCGGCAACAGCACGACGACCGCTCAGGATCTGACCAATGCCGAACAGGTTAAAGCCGTGCTCTTTCGGCTCAGCGATCAAGTTGCCGCAAGACTGCGCGCCGGCGGCCTGAAGGCGAAGACCTTGCAGATCACCATACGCGACAGCGCATTTGTCGATATCGACCGTCAGACGCGCCTCAACCCGCCTACGGATTTGGCTGCCGATCTGGCGCCGGCCGCCGCGGCGCTTTTTCAAAAACATTATTCCTGGCATCGCCCTGTACGTAATTTGGGTGTACGAGCGACCGATCTGGTCGGGGAAGATGAAGCCCGCCAGATCAGTCTGGATGATTGGCAAAAAACAGATAAGGAACGCGCGAAACAACACTTGCTCGAACAGACGGTCGACCAGCTGAGAATTAAATTCGGATCACGTAAAATAAGCCGGGGTCTGCTTTTAAATAAACAAACTCCGGCTGTAGATGATGCTGTTGATGAAAATCAAGAAATAACTGAATGATGAGATTCCAAGGGTTATAAAACCTAAGAAACGCGGCATCGGTCCGACCGAACGGCATATTCCGGGCTACTGGTGCAGAATGCGGTTCAAAAAGGCACGCGTCCGTTCCTGTTTGGGTTGATTGAAAATGACCTCCGGCACATCCTCCTCAAGAATAATGCCGTGATCCATAAAAGCAACCCGGTTGGACACCTCGCGGGCAAATTGCATTTCGTGCGTGACAACCAGCATGGTCAGGCCGCTGTGCGCCAAATCCCGCATAACCTTCAAGACTTCGCCGACCATTTCCGGATCCAGGGCGGAAGTCGGTTCGTCGAACAATAACACCTCCGGTTCCATCGACAAAGCCCGGGCGATCGCGACACGCTGTTTTTGACCGCCGGAAAGCTGATGTGGTCTGGCCTGCAAATATTGCGACATGCCGACTTTTTCCAGAAAACTCAATGCCGTCTGTTCGGCGGCGGCGCGTGATTTTTTCAGAACCCGCATCTGTCCGGACAGACAATTGCCGAGAACCGTCATATTGTTAAACAAGTTGAACTGCTGAAAAACCATACCGACTTTCGCCCGATACGCCGACAGATGTTTCTGTTCCTGTAAGATATTGCGGCCGTGATAGAGAATCTCGCCGCCGGAAGGCGTCTCCAGCAGGTTGATGCAGCGCAGCAGCGTCGATTTGCCGGAACCGGACGAACCGATGATCGAGACGACTTCGCCCGGGCGTACGATGAAATCGATATCGCGCAGAACTTCATTCTGGCCAAAGCGTTTTTCCAGGTGGCGGACTTCAATAATCGGTTCGGCCATAATCAAGACCTGCCTTTCGTGCTGTTATTCAGGTTTTCACCGTGGCGGACCCGAATAATGGCCATCGGGGTGGTTTGAGAGCCGATGATCGTATAGTTGGCCGGCCCGTCCAGTTTTCGCTCCAAGAACCTCAGCACGCGGGTTACGGAGAAAGTCATGATAAAGTAAATCACGCTGGCTACCGTAAAGACTTCGAAGAACTTGAAATAAGTGCCGGCTGCCGAGTTGCTCAGATAATACAATTCGGTGACGGCGATAACATTTAAAACCGAAGTGTCTTTGATGTTGACGATAAATTCATTGCCGGTTGCCGGCAGGATATTGCGCACAGCCTGCGGCAGAATGACCTGGGTCATGGTCTGCCAGTGGTTCATGCCGATCGACTGGGCGGCTTCGGTCTGTCCGCGGTCTATCGACTCGATGCCGCCGCGGATGATTTCCGACATATAGGCGCCGGTATTGACCGAAACAATAAGGATACCGGCCGTGATCGGAGCAAGATCGATGCCCAGCAGCGACATGGAGCCATAATAAATGACCATGGCTTGGACGATCATCGGCGTACCGCGAAAAATCTCAATATAAGCGACCAGCAGAAACTGTATGATTTTCAGAAAAACCTTCCGGACGGTAATGCCTTCGCGTTTAAGCGGTATCGTTCGGATAATGGCGACGCCCAATCCGATAATAAATCCGGCTAATGTGCCTGTCAGAGCGATGAGCAGCGTGTTTCCGGCGCCGATCAAGAACAGGTTGCCGTATTTGGCAATAATAAAGCCGATCCAGCCGCCAAAACTGGTTGGCAACGCGGTAAGGCCCGTCAGCATGATCATCGGTAAACCTGCCTCTTATTTATTCAGCGCTGATCGGCTGATTTTTAACGGCTGCGTCCATCCACTGATTACGTTCATCCTGACTGATGCCGGATAAAATGGTGTTGATCTTCCCGATCAGCTCGGTGCTGCCTTTTTTGGCGGCCACCGCGATGGAGACATCGTCGTTGGTATAAGTAAAGCCTTGACCTTCGGCAAAAGTTACATAAGTCAGATCGGGATTGGCCGCTACGGCGGAAATCGCGCCCGGCTTTTCAGAGATATAACCGTCGATTTTTTGGGTGTCGACAGCGACGATCATCGAAGGGAAATCTTTCATGGCCGCTTGCTTGTCAAGACCGGTAATCTGATCCAGAACCGTATAGTGGAAGGTGTTTTGCTGAGCAGTCAGTTTAGCGCCGGAGAAATCGCTCAGCTTTGTAGCTGAAGCAAAGGCGCTGTCTTTGCGAACGACCACGACCAGATCGGAAAGATAATAGTAATCGGAAAAATCAACGCTTTCCCGGCGTTCGGCTGTCGGCGACATGCCGGCGATAACCAGGTCGATCTTGCCGGATGTAACGGCAGGAATCAAGCCGGTCCATTCTGTCTTGACAATAACCAGTTCTTTTCCCAGCCCGGCAGCGATTTTTTTAGCGATCTCGATGTCATAACCGCCGGCATATTGGCCGGTGCTGCCGCTGATGGCCACGGCACCGTTGCTGTCGTCCGTCTGAGTCCAGTTGAACGGCGTATAATTGCATTCCAGTCCGACTTTTAATTGATTGCTTCCTTGCGATTGAGCACAAGCAGATAAGGATGGCAGCGACAGAGCAGCTAAGATCAGACATAAAACCAGTAACCCAAACTTCTTCATATCAATCCCTCATTTTCTTCTCATCACCGTGACCGCTTTCCGGCGGCGATGCAGCATTACA
This sequence comes from uncultured Oscillospiraceae bacterium, assembly GCA_964427795.1. Taxonomy (GTDB): domain Bacteria; phylum Bacillota; class Clostridia; order Saccharofermentanales; family UBA5734; genus JAYFQE01. The sequence goes on from CAYRWC010000109.1 coordinate 4,137, forward strand.
GCTGGTCACTCTACATTGATATCACGGCATTATGCTAAAGTGTATTGTGACAAGAAAGACAGCGACTGTCAAGATAAAACCGTGATCGGGCGGTTAGGCGGGACGGTTGGAACGGATGGCTGGAGACTGAATGCTTCAAAAGAACCTCACAAAAGGTTATATTACAAATTTGTAAAGTTCAATAGAATACTATTGAAGTTCACGTGAACCCGTGATACACTCACAGACATTTGAAAGGAGGTGTTCTGCTTGATAAACAATTGCCTGCCTGGAACGAACATTCAAATGGATTTACAGGGAGGACAGGATTACCGGCGGGTTTTTGATACCGCATTTGCCATTATGGGCGGGATTTATCTGTCTCAATTGGCAGAAATGGTCGGCGTGCCGGGAGCGACGCTGCAAAACTGGGTTAAGCGCGGCTTTGTCGCCAGTCCGGTCAATAAACGTTATACCTGCCGCCAGACCTGCCGCATCATTCTCATCGCCTTGCTGCGCCATACGCTGCCTTTGGAGGATATCACGGCGCTGCTCAGCTCGATAAACAATGATCTGGCCGATGAACAGGATGATTTGATTGACGACAGTAAACTGTACTTGTATTTCTGCGATGTTGTTCTGCCTTTACCGCCCGGCAGCTATTTCGAAATACCGGAGCTTAAACGGCGCATAACTGCCGTTACCGCCGGATTTGCCGGCGCTTCGGCCGTTGATCTGGAACGCCTGAACCGTGTTCTGCTGGTAATGGTGCTGGCTTATGGTTCGTGGCAGCTGCAGCAGCAAGCTGAAAATCTGCTGAACGGCATAAAAAGCTAGGAGGAATCTTTTATGACAGCCTGGTGGAATGGCCTGAATCTGACGCAACAGATTTTCGCCCTGTTTGCTATACCGGCTACAGTAATTTTGATCATTCAGACCCTTCTTTTACTCTTTGGCCTGGGCGGTCATCATGACGGCGGCGATTACGCCGGCGACGCTCATCTGGGAGACGGCCATGATCTATCAGATCATCCGGGTACCATGGCCGGCCATGATCTGCAAGATCATCCGGATACGATATCCGACCATGATCCCGGCTTGCGTTTATTTACCGTACGCGGCCTGATCGCTTTCTTTGCGGTCGGCGGGTGGGTGGGCATCGCCCTGGTCGACTTGCAGCTGCCACCTGTACCGGCGGCTATACTGGCTTTCCTGGCCGGTTTGTTGGCTTTGGCCGCTGTAGCCTGGCTTTTGCGGCTGATGTTGAAACTGCAAAGCAGCGGCAATCAGGATGTACGCAATGCCATCGGCTGCACCGGCGTCGTTTATCTGCATATACCCGGAGCTTTCAAAGGAACCGGCAAGGTAACGCTGATCCTGCAGGGACAGTCGGTCGAACTGGACGCGTTAACCGAAAATCCTGAAGGAATCGCCACCGGACGTCAAATTAAAGTAACAGGTATCCGGGGCGATCTGCTGATCGTCCAACTGCTTGATCAATAAAGCTGCTCCGGCCGGGGTATCTGATTGATAACTGTAAATTGAAAGGAAAAGGTGAAAAACATGCCTGAATCAGTCATTATCGCGATTGTCATCATTTTTGTCGTCCTCTTTACAACCCTGTTGGTTTTACTGTCCCGATATCGAAAATGTCCGTCCGATAAAATCATGGTTATTTATGGCAAGGTGGGCACCAACAAAGACGGCACCAATCGTTCCGCCCGCTGCATACACGGCGGCGCCTCCTTTATCTGGCCGGTAATCCAGGCTTATGAATATCTGGATCTGACGCCGATCTCGATCAGTGTCGACTTGAAAAACGCTCTTTCCCGGCAAAATATCCGTATCGATGTGCCGTCGCGTTTTACCGTCGGCATTTCTACAGAACAAGGGGTCATGCAAAACGCCGCCGAACGGCTGCTCGGGCTGAAACTGCCGGAAATCCAGGAATTGGCTAAAGATATCATTTTTGGTCAGCTGCGTTTGATTATCGCGACTATGGATATCGAGGAAATCAACACCGACCGTGATAAATTCCTGGAAGCGGTTTCCCGCAATGTGGAAACGGAGTTAAAGAAAATCGGTTTGCGCCTGATCAACGTCAACGTGACGGACATTAACGACGAGTCCGGTTATATCGAAGCCCTTGGTAAAGAAGCCGCCGCCAAAGCGATCAACGATGCCAAGAAATCCGTTGCTGAAAAAGACCGCGACGGTTCGATCGGTGAAGCCAACGCGCGCCGTGACCAACGTATCCAGGTAGCCGCCGCCGATTCGACTGCCATCCAGGGCGAAAATGAAGCCAAAGCCGCCATTGCCGCGTCAAACGCAACCCGCCGTGAAAAAGAAGCCGACGCACTGCGCCGGGCTACGGCGGCAGAAAAAACACAGGCAGCCAAAGCTTTGGAAGAAGCCTATTCGGCAGAACAGAAAGCTGAAAGCGTCCGCGCCGAACGCGAAAAAGCAACTCAGGAAGCCGATGTCCTGGTTAAGGCCGAAATCAGCAAGCGGCAGATCGAGATCCAGGCTGAAGCGGAAGCCGAGCGTATCAGACGGCAAGCCAGAGGCGACGCCGACGCCATATATATGAAGATGGAAGCGGAAGCCCGCGGTATCCAGGAAGTTCTGACCAAACAGGCTGCCGGTTTAGGCCAGGTGGTTCAGTCGGCAGGCGGCGACGCCAACGATGCCTTGCGTCTGCTTCTGGCCGACAAAATGGAAGATTTGCTGCGCATCCAGGTCGACGCGATCAAAAATATCAAGATCGACAAGGTGACTGTTTGGGACAGCGCCGCAGGCGACGGCAAAACACCGGCGACCGCCAATTTTCTCTCGGGACTTTTAAAATCGATTCCGCCGATGAATGAAATGTTCAAGCTGGCAGGCATGGAATTGCCTGGTTATCTGGGACATGAACAAAAAACTGATGGAATTCAGCCGGAAGAACAAAAACCCGTCCAATAAAGCCATGCCGGCGCGCCGCTCTGAAATGATCCGGCGCGCCGGCATAAAAGGCTCAAGCAAAAATTATACGGCCGAAATCCTGAGGCCGGTGAAAGTCGGCTTCAGCCGAGGTGATCAGATTCCAACAGCCATAATGCGGCTGAGGCGTCTGATCACCGCATTTATAGAAGTTCGCACCCATGACCAGGCCGGGACGCCAGTCTAACGCGCCGCAATGGCTTTCCAGAAGCGCACGGGGAATGCGGCAGGTGATCTGCCAGACCGGCCGGGGCTCCCGGAGGCTGTCGGCCCGGATAATCAGGCTGTCGAGCTCCGCCGGGGTCAGGGATGTCCGCTCGTCGCGGTTCAGACCGCAGGCGGAGAGCAAAGCGCCGGCGGCATTAAACTCAAAATTGAAGAAACGAGTCGATTTATCGGGCTGCGGCTGAATGAAGAATTCCAGGCAGCTGTCCAGATAAACAGGATCCTGATGATGTTTATATGTAATCCGCGGCTTATCTTCTTCAACGGCCAGCCGCAGGTAAAGCGCCTGTTCGTCATAGCCAAGCCGGGCCCATGCCTTGGGACGATAGTCGTTTTCCGGCCAGAGATAATGGTCGATGGGCGCGGCTGTCCAGGCCGGCCACACTGTCTCCAGAGGTAAACCGGTTTGAGAATCAAGGTGTGAAGCAGACAGGGGAAGAACAGATAATGTAAGCATAGACATGTCCTTTCTGTTTTTCTTTCATCATATCAGTCCCGACAGATAAGCGGCAAGCAGTTTGTTCCTTTTTGCCCGATCTGGTAAAATATCTCTGCATGAAAGAAGGATTTATATGGCAGAATTGACAAAAATGATACGCGTCAGCATCGGCGAACTGGAAGATCAATTGGGGGTGCAGAAATGGCCTCTTTATGCCAGAGCCTGTGAACAGGAATTTCAGGAACGGATCGGCCGGATTGCCGGTCGTATAGTCGCTTCGCCGGAGATTCGTGCTGTTTTTGTTTCCGGACCGACCGCGTCCGGGAAAACGACTTTTGCCGGCCGTCTGGCACAGGCTCTTTGTTCGGCCGGCCGGAGGACCCGCCTGATTTCTCTGGATGACTATTACAAAACTGGAGATATTGAGTACGATCCGCAGGGACGCCCGGATTACGAAAGCATCGACACCCTGGAAACGGACCGTATGGTAGCCGATTTCGCCGCGCTGCTGGCCGGCCGGACGGTACAGCTGCCGACTTTCGATTTTGTCCGGCGCTGTCAG
>CAYRWC010000110.1:0-8316 GCA_964427795.1 uncultured Oscillospiraceae bacterium
TATGGTAAAAAATTGGGTTTGGGCGAATATACAGGCATCGACCTGCCTGGCGAAGCGAAAGGATTCCGGTCCAGCCGGGCTACCAAGAAGCTTTTGCGCAGTAATCCGAGCGATCAGATATGGTTTCCGGCCGATACCTGCCAATCGGCCATCGGACAATTCGACAACAGCTTTACGATTCTCCAGCTGGCTGTATACGCCACGGCGCTGGCGACCGGAAATAAAGTAACGCCTCATGTAATCGATACCATTACAAGCAGCGACGGCGTGATCATCCGGCAGAATAATATCGCGCCGGTGCCGATCGGTTTGAAGGATTCGACACTGTCAGCCGTCAGAGCCGGTATGACGGCCGTAGTGAACGATAAAGAAGGCACCGCTTATGATGCGTTTCTCGATTTTCCAATTAAAGTAGCCGCAAAAACCGGTACTGCCGAAACAGGTTTTGAGGATGTTTCATCTTCAAACGGTTTATTCATCTGTTATGCGCCGGCTGATGATCCGGAAGTCGTCATTGCCCAGATCATCGAAAAAGGTGCCTGGGGTTCCAATACTATCGGCATAGCGAAAGATATGCTGACCGCTTATTTTCATCTTGACGACACAGCGGCTGCAGATTCATCGTTGATTCCCGGCTTGCCTGATGTTATTGCAACACCGTCCGCGACACCGACGCCGACACCGGTTCCCTGATTATCATTCATATCTTGTAAAACTTTTTGCCTGTCGGCTATATCCTAAGCATTTATCAGCATCAACTCTTGTATCCTGAAGAAAAGATGGTTAAAATGTGTATGGTATACGCGCTGGAATAGCTGCGACCGATTTGACCGGATATTAGGGGGTAACGATGTGAATATTGTTCTGCTGGCAGATAATCGTAAAAATGAGCTCCTGGTTAATTTTTGCATCGCTTATAGCCAGATTCTGGCCAGACACAATATGTTTTCCCTGATTAATACCAGCCGTTTAATCCGCGATGCTTCAAAATTGAATGTTGTGGGTTTATCGACGGAGATTTCAGGCAGCCTGGATCAATTGGCGTCGCGGGCGATGTATAATGAAATTGATGCCGTCATATATCTGCGTGACCCTCTGCTGGATAGTTATGACGCGCCTAATGCCTTATTGCGGGCTTGCGACACCAACAGCATTCCTCTGGCGACGAATATAGCTACGGCTGAGTTGCTGGTACTAGCTTTGGATCGCGGTGATTTGGATTGGCGCGAACTGGTGCGCTGAAGCAGAGAACGTAACTGTATCCTTCCTATAAAGAATCCTAAAACGATAAAATGCAAGATGAGCAAATCAGTCTTGCATTTTTTCTTGACGAACACGATTATAGCGTATAGAATTATCGCGTGAGGCTCAGCAAGGGAGATCAGCCTGGTACAGCGGTTCTCTCTGGGATTTTGCCAAAACAACCACGATATAGGAGGGAACCCCATGCAGATTCTAAAACCAATCTTTGATCAAGTCATTGCCCGCAATCCGAACGAACCGGAATTTCATCAAGCCGTTATGGAAGTTTTTGAAAGTCTGGAACCTGTTGCTGTCAAACACCCGGAGTGGGTTGCAGCCGGTATCTTTGACCGAATCGTCGAACCGGAACGGCAAGTTATCTTCCGGGTCACCTGGATCGATGATCAGGGAAAAGTGCAGGTTAACCGTGGCTACCGCATACAGTTCAACAGCGCCATTGGTCCTTATAAAGGCGGTTTACGTCTGCATCCATCTGTGACGATCAGTGTTATTAAGTTCCTTGGGTTTGAACAGATCTTTAAAAACTCGCTGACCGGATTGCCGATCGGCGGCGGCAAGGGTGGATCCGATTTTAATCCGCGCGGTAAAAGCGACGGTGAAATTATGCGTTTCTGCCAGAGCTTTATGACCGAATTGTGGCGCCACATCGGCCCGGATGTTGACGTGCCGGCCGGCGATATCGGAACCGGAGCCCGTGAAATCGGCTATATGTATGGCCAATATAAGCGCCTGTCCAATCAGCATACCGGCGTCTTAACCGGCAAAGGACTGACCTGGGGCGGTTCTCTGGCCAGAACGGAAGCAACCGGTTATGGGTTATGCTATTTTATGGATGAAGCACTGAAGGCTAAAGGCTTGTCATTTAAAGGCGCGACCGTATCGATTTCCGGATCCGGCAATGTCGCAATTTTTGCTCATGAGAAAGCAACGCAGCTGGGCGCCAAGGTTGTCACGATGAGCGATTCCGAAGGATATATCTATGATCCGTCCGGGGTTGATCTGGATTTGGTTAAAGAGATCAAACTGGTTCGCCGCGGCCGCATTCGCGAATATATTAAAAGCAGACCTCAGGCTGAGTATCATGAGAATTGCCGTGATATCTGGAATATTCCCTGTGATATCGCTTTGCCGAGTGCCACGCAAAATGAAATTGATGAGAAGAGCGCTCTCATTCTGGTCCAGAACGGCTGCAAAGCCGTCGGCGAAGGCGCAAATATGCCTTCAACACCGGAAGCTATCGCCGTTTACATGAAGAATAAAGTTATTTATGGACCCGCTAAAGCAGCCAACGCCGGCGGCGTCGCGACCTCAGCTCTTGAAATGTGCCAGAACAGCATGCGTTACAGCTGGACTTTTGAGGAAGTTGATGCTAAGCTTAAAAACATCATGATCGATATTTACAAGGCTTCCAGCGAAGCTGCCGCCGAATACGGTGACCCGGATAATCTGATGATGGGCGCCAATATAGCCGGCTTCGAGAAAGTTGCCAACGCTATGTATGAACAAGGTATTGCTTACTGATTATGCGCGCATTGATACAACGAGTCACTCAAGCTCAGGTTGTTGTTGACCAGGAAACCCTGTCCGCTATCGGACCGGGTCTCCTGGTTTTTTTAGGCGTTACGCATCAGGATACGGTCGGAGAGGCTGCATGGTTAGCCGGGAAGATCAGCCGTTTGCGTATATTTAAGGATGAGTTCGGAAAAATGAACCGATCAATCCTGGATAACGGCGGTTCGGTTTTGGTCGTATCGCAGTTTACTTTATATGGTGATGCCCGGCGCGGAAACCGGCCCGGTTTCGACCAAGCCGCTCTTCCGGCGCTGGCCGAACCTTTATACCACGATTTCTGCCGGATTTTGGCCGATCTGGGACTGACCGTCAAAACAGGCCGATTTGCCGCCGATATGAAAGTCGGTCTGGTTAACGACGGACCCGTAACGATATGGCTGGAAACACCAGCCAGACCGGAGGGATGAATGGCCGGAATTATCGCCTTGCCATATGGATTATTTCAGGCAACCGCTTATCTGATCATTTTAGACGGTTGGACTTGCCTGATCGATCCGGCGGTGCGGCCTGATCAGCTGCCGCATGACCTGCCGGCGGTACGGCGTATTTTTGCCACGCACGGCCATTTGGATCATATCGGCCAGATCGATTTATGGCGTCAAAATCATCATCCGGTCATGGCAATTCATGAGGCCGACCAGGACTGCTTATTTGATCCGACGCGCAATCTTTCGGCCTTGTTTGGCCGTCCGCAGATTTTTCAGCCGGCGGATGAATTGCTTCGGCATCTTCAGGTTATCAATCTGGATCGGCAAAATGATCTGGTGGTTTATCATACGCCGGGCCATACGCCGGGAAGCTGTTGCTTTCTGTTGCGGGAAAGCGGCCGGCCGACGGCCTTGTTCAGCGGAGATACCTTATTTTCCGGTTCGATAGGCCGGCTTGATCTAGGCGGCAATGAACAGGATATGGCTGCTTCTCTGCGTCTTTTGCAAGAAATGGCCGGCAAGCTGGCATTATCCCGAGAAAACGACCTGCCTGTTTATCCAGGCCATGGTCCGGAAACCAGCCTGTTGCGGGAAGTGGCAACCAATCCTTATTTCACGTCCATGTCCTTTTAGTCGATGCGGACAGGCTGGCCGCCGTCATTGAAAACCCGGTAGACGCGTGTGCTGTCCGTTCTTTGATAATAAATAAATTCATCGATAAGCACGAAAGCCTCGGCTGAGTCGTCAACAATCAGACGCGCCTGTTCCGATCCGGATTGTAAGCTATCCAGGCTGCGGGCGTAGATTCGGTTTTGGTCATCGGGATCGATGTAAAAAAGCTGCCGATTGGCAATAATAAATGGATTCACAAGGCTAATATCACCCAGCCGCGTATCCCGGCTGTTATCGGCGGACCAGACATGCAGCCGATTGTTATCGGTCGGATCGGCATAATAAAGGTCCCGGCCGACAATATTTAAACTGCTGATCCGGTGATTGATCAGCACCGTCTGCTCGCTGGAATCCGGCAGGCAGCGGATGAGTCCCGACTCGTCATGAGCTCCTGATATATAAAGATACCGGCCGTCATAGGATAACGCCAAAGCGGATGACGCAAAGATCACTTTCCGGTTGGTGCCGTCTTGATTGAAACGGATGACCTGGCCGGTTGACGAATCGATCGCAATAACCCAATTCTGATCGGCAATCATATACTTCAAGCTTTGCTGACCAATCCGGACGGCATTCGTTCCATCGAGGCCGATTTTGTTCAAGGCGCCACTCTGGAGACCTTCGGTATAAAAAAGGCGTTGATTGGAATAAGCGAAAAAACTACCTGCCTGTTCACATAAAGCGGCGGCATTCGCGCCGTCCGGATCAGCGGTGCTGATCTGTCCGAGTCTGTTGTTATAGATAATTTTATCTTGAACGGATAAAACAAAATTCTGATAATGAAGGTTGCCGGACCAGATGAGATCATCAGGCGCGGCCATTTTTTCGATATCGGATGATATCGATGAAGTTATAGACGAAGTTATATCTGCAATATCGGTTTCGGCAGATAATTTTGTCGGATTGGCCGCGTCGGTCCGGCTGCAGCCGCTGCCGCAGAAAAAAACGGCGATTGTCAGGAATGCGCATAAGAAAACAGACTTTTTGCTTTGCCGAGACACGGTAATTTTGCGAGACGCTTTCAGGGTGGAAAGGCGGAGGCGATTATTCAAGGCGAAGGTTGTTTTCTGCTTCTTCACGGTTAACCTGCTTTCTCAACTGCCAGTCTTTACAGGCTCTAATTATGGTGTTATTATAACAGATAACGCCAAGATGGAGAGAGTAAACAGAGACGGATCAGCAGAGAGGGATAAGCCAGTGGGCTGAAAGCTTACCCGGACCAGTTCCTGTTGAAGTTCACTCCGGAGCGGTTTCGCTGATGTCCAGGTTTATCCGGTTCACAGATGGATTTAGGCGAAAACGGGCTGTTCCGTTAAAGACTGAATGAGTGCCGCGATTTATCGCGGAATTCGGGTGGTACCGCGGATTTACTTCCGTCCCGTCGGGGATGGAAGTTTTTTTTATGGAAACAAAAGCCGGTTTGCCGCATAAGGCGGACTGTAACGGCAAATGAAGGGAGCTAATCCAAAATGGGCCAGTTAAAAGAAGATTTGCTGCATTTGCAGGAAGTGTTTCAAAAAACTGCAGCGGGCATTCATACTTCGCAGGAAGCTGAGGCGTTGAGAATTCGTTTTCTGGGGAAAAAAGGCGAGCTGACCGGCATTTTGCGGGGCATGGGCGCGCTTTCGGCTGATGAACGGCCGCAAATCGGCCAATTGGCCAATGAGATCCGGGAAATGATCGAACATCGGCTGCAGGAAGCTTTAGACCGGGTCCGCGCCGCGGAGAAAGTCGCCAGATTGCAGGTCGAGACGATTGACGTGACCCAGCCGGGTCAGGCCTGGAGCGTTGGCGGGCGTCATCCGCTCTCGCGGGTTATCGACGAAATCTGCGGCGTTTTTACCGGATTGGGTTATGCGATTGCCGAAGGTCCTGAAGTGGAGTATGACCATTATAATTTTGAGCTGCTGCGTTTGCCGGCCGGACACCCGGCGCGCGATACCCAAGACACTTTCTATATCACACCCTCAATCCTGCTGCGGACTCAGACCTCACCGGTGCAGATCCGTGTGATGCAGCAGCAGAAGCCGCCGATAAAAATTGTCTGCCCAGGTAAGGTTTACCGTTCCGACGCCCTTGATGCGACGCATTCACCGATCTTCCATCAGATTGAAGGACTGGTCGTCGATGAAGGCGTAACCATGGGTGATCTGGTCGGATCACTGCAGCTTTTTGCCCGGCAGCTATTTGGCGAAAAAACGGAGATCCGTTTGCGGCCGCATCATTTCCCGTTTACAGAACCCAGCTGCGAAGTCGACATATCCTGCTGGAATTGCGGAGGAAGCGGCTGCCGGACCTGCAAGGGCGAAGGCTGGATCGAAGTGCTTGGCGCCGGTATGGTTCACCCGGAAGTATTGACGAACTGCGGGATCGACGCTAAACGTTACGGCGGCTTTGCTTTTGGCATCGGCGTAGAGCGTACGGCCATGGGCCGCTACGGTATTGACGATATCCGCAGTTTCTATGAGAACGATATTCGTTTTCTCAGCCAATTCCGCTAAACGGGTAAGGGAGGTAGATACAGATGAAAGTGACGATGGAATGGCTGAAGGAATTCACGCCGATAGATCAGGATTTAAAGTCTTTTTGCGATGATATGACCCTTTCCGGTTCCAAAGTAGAGAATCACACGACTTTGGGCGCCGCCGTCAGCCGGGTTGTGACCGGTTCGATCATTAAAATCGAACGTCATCCGGATGCCGATAAACTGGTCTTGTGTCAAATCGATATAGGTGAAAAAGTTCTGCAAATCGTAACCGGCGCGCCCAATGTTTATGAAGGGGCCGTTGTCCCGGTTGCTATGGATGGCGCGACTTTGGCTAATGATGTTGTTATCCGCACCGGCATGCTGCGCGGCCAATTATCTGAAGGTATGCTCTGCAGTGTTCAGGAGCTTGGTTTTACCACGGCCGATTTCCCGGATGCGGCTGAAAACGGCATTTATATCCTGCCGGCCGAAACCCCGGTTGGTCAGGATATCTGTCAGATTCTGCATCTGGATGATCCGGTGATCGATTTTGAAATTACCTCAAATCGGGTCGATTGCTTTGCCGTCGAAGGTCTGGCCCGCGAGGCGGCTATTACTTTCAATCAATCTTTTAAGCCCGTTTGTCCGCAAGTTCGGGCTGATCAACCGGAAAAAAGCGCTGATCTGGCTTCCGTGTCGATAACCGCGCCGGATCTTTGCTATCGGTATTGCGGCCGCGTGGTCCGTAATGTCAAAATCGGCCCCTCGCCCGACTGGCTGCGCCGCCGTCTGCGGGGCGTCGGCATGAGGCCGATCAATAATATCGTAGATATTACGAATTATATCATGCTGGAGCTGGGGCAGCCGATGCATGCTTTTGATCTGGATCAGCTGGCCGGACGGGCAATCCGGGTGCGCCGGGCTTTGGACGGCGAGGTTATGCGGACTTTGGACGGTACCGAGCGCCGGCTCGATTCATCGATGCTGGTTATTGCCGATACTGCGCGTGCTGTTGCTCTTGCCGGAGTCATGGGCGCCGAAAACTCAGAAATTACCCCCGGCACAACGACGATTTTATTTGAATCGGCGACTTTTAACCCCCTAGCTGTCCGTCAGGCCGCTAAAAAGGTCGGCTTAAGAACCGAAGCGTCTTCACGTTTTGAAAAAGGTCTGGACAGCAATAATGCCGAACGGGCACTGGATCGTGCCTGTGAGTTGATCGAGCTTCTGGATGCCGGATCGGTTTGCCAGGGCTTTATCGACGAATGGCCGGTCAAGCCGGAAATACAAACGGTTCATTTCTCAGCTGCCGGAATCAACGGCCTTTTAGGTACGAAATTGACTGATGAATGGATTATAGCTTGTTTCGAGCGGTTAGGCATGAAGGTCAGCCAAACCGAATCGGGATATCAGGCCATCATCCCGTCCTATCGTCCTGATTTAGCTTGTGAGGCCGATTTAGCGGAAGAAGCAGCGCGTTTCTATGGCTACAACCGTATCAAACCCAGCCTGCTGTCTGGAAAACAGACGACTTTGGGTGGCCGTACGCCGAAACAAAAAACCTTGGAGCAAATGAAAGCAGTCATGTTGGCCGCCGGATTTTACGAAGCTTGCACATATTCATTCGAGAGCCCGCGCCAGATGGACCGGCTGCTGCTGCCGTCCGATCATCCGCTCCGCCGGCAAATCATCATTCAGAATCCGCTGGGTGAAGATTATTCGGTTATGCGGACCAGCATGCTGCCCAGTATGCTGGAAGTCGCATCTACCAATTGGAATCGCTCGGTAGATGAAGCGGCGGTTTTCGAGATCGCTTATGTGTATCAGCCGAAATCTCTGCCTTTGACAGAATTACCGGATGAAATTCGGCATCTGACGGCTTTTATCTATAATCATGATGAACAAGCCGAGGAT
>CAYRWC010000111.1:0-8191 GCA_964427795.1 uncultured Oscillospiraceae bacterium
TATCTTCCAATCACTCGAAGCACGTGTAGCTCAGATTGATTCAAACCTTGAAATGATCAAGGCAGCTTCAAATGATCTGAATAAAATATCGCTGCAGACTAAAATCATCTCACTCAACGCGAGTATTGAGTCGGCCCGCGCAGGAGAAGCCGGAAAAGTATTCTCTGTAGTCGCTTCCGAAATCAAGGATTTGGCAGATCAATCGGAGAGTATTGTCGATGCCAACACAACCAGCCAAAATCAGATCATGAGCGATATCCGAAATCTGGAAGCAGTGATTAAAAACATCAAACAAAAAATTGACGGTGTTTTGCAATGATGCGCATTTTTAACCGTTATGCTTAATCTTCGCATTTATGACAGTTCTGCGCTAAACATATAAGCGGTGCTGTATTTGTCGCATCCGTCAAGAAAAACTTCCGCGGTCCAATATTTGTCCGGGTAAGGGATATTGACGCCCTCGCCAAGCATAATATTCCGGGTGACATCGTACATGGCGTCGCTGTCATAACCTTCGCGCTTATGCATGGCATCCATATCGCCGGAGAAGGTTGCGTACGCAAACTGCGATATATAGGGCGGTCCCGCCTTGCCATCGCGCTGCGGTACAAAGTCGAAATAGATAAATCCCTCCGGCACTGGTGTATCCGTCTGCATGAACCGTCCCCAAACACCATGCCACGGACCAACATCGACGCCTAATCCATAATGGTGCATAAAGAAAACATCATAATCAAGGCTTGATTTATACGCGTTCATATCGTCCAATATAGCGAATAGTTCTTTACGCGTTTCTAAATTGGCGAATTCTTCACCTTCACGCCCGATAAAACGCATGGCGGGCATTTTTTTATATTCAAAATGATCAATTTTAAAGCCATTCTGCTGTTTGATCACCACATCCGGCATAAACAAGGCCCATTGTACCGCCGCATCACAGTCCTTCAATTCATTGATGTATCCAAATATTTCGACACTGTCCGTACCGGTCGGTCCGGTTTTATTCCCTGCAATCTGCTCGCGTATGCTGCGTTCCCGCATGATGGAAAAGTCATTGAATACCTCGGCGGCCGCCGCTTGCAAGCATGTTTCATGAGGAAGCCCGGAAAGCTCGTCATCGAATCGATCCAGCGCCTTGAATACCGCCGCGTTCACCACGCCGGATGGCGCCAATTCCAGTAAGTACGATCGAAGCTGAGCATTCTGTTCCTTGAACCGCGCTAATACGCCTTGCATTAGAATTTGCTCGTTTTCGGCAAGATTTTCGCCGCTCCATTGAGAATCATTCAACAGCCATTCGGTCAAAGCGTCAAAAGCGTTCGGATTCTGTCCTCTTGCTTTGCTTGCCCAGTCAACAACGTGTTTATACTTCTCCTCAGCGCTCAATTGCTCATTCTTTTGCGCTTCCATATCGTTCCAGCAGAATCCGTCGATCAAATGATGCGGCATATCTCGCACCTCCTTAAACATTGTTGTTCATATTATTGAATCAACATATTGGAAAGCTCCTGAAAACCGTTAACAATTCTCCCGTCATATTGTATGTGCCTACTTTTAAACAATACTGTGTTCATACCGAGCCTTTCGGCAGCCGATAAATTTCCGCTTCTGTCATCGACATAAAGGCAATCTGACGCCGTACATCCCAATTCTGCGATTGTTTTTCTAAAGATCTGTTCGTCCGGTTTCCGTATTTTTAAATCGCCGCTTATACTGATAACATCAAAGAATTTATTGATATCAAATTTATTGCGCAGGTATTGGCTCCATTCGCTTGAATCATTTGATATAATCGCTAGTTTATAAGAACTTTTCGCATCTGATATAAAATCATAAAAGCCTTCGTTTATTTCAATTGTATCTAAATATTCTTTTTCGATTTTCTCTAAATCGCCTTTAAATCCTAATGCTTTCCACACTTCCAAAGAATTCAATTCGCCTGCATCTGCCTTCAGCCAGGGAGTATATATTTCTTCCGAAGACAAATCAGGAAATGTACGTCGAATATAAGGTACATAATCATCTCCGGTCTGTTTCATGATAACGCCATACATATCTAACACGATAGCTTTCATATCATCTCGCGCCTTTCAATCATGTCAAACGGATTGGTGAGTGTGTTACACAGTCATTCTAGCAACACGACCTTAAATAATCAATAGAAAAAAATCCTGCGAAAGCTCTTTCGCAGGATTCCCTTTTTACATATGAGCAGATTTTATTTTTACTTTTTCTTAACAGGGATCCAAATCTCGCTGTAATAATTCTCGTCCTGATTCCCCTGCGGATAATCAGCAATACTTGTGTACATTTCGATATTGTATCCTGCCGCTATTTCATAGTCTCTGCAGTTTGGCAGCCATTCTGAAAATATTTTGTGGTTCACATCCTGTAAAGCTGTCGGCATTGCGCCTTTGCAGGCAAACACAGCCCAAGTATGTTTCGGAATGGTTTTTGTGACAAAACCATCCGGCACTTCCGCGGACGGATCATAGTTATCCGCAATCAGATATTCAAATTCATCTGAACCCGTGTTTTCATCAAGGCATACACCGTACATTCCGCAGACAATGCGACCCTTCCCGGCCTGGTAATGCTCCGTCCAAAATTGAGGGATTTCCGACTTCGCCGTTTCATACTTGAACATTCTCGAGGCGCCGATCACTGTAAACGAATCCTTCTCGACAATTTTATAATCCATAAGATAACCACCTTCCAAGGTAAACTCGATTTTTAACGGCGCAAACGATTTAATCATCGCACCGTCTTTGCGTACAGCGGTGGGCGTGACATTATGGAACCGGGTAAAAGCTTTGGTAAAGCTGTCCGGCGAATCATAACCGTACTTCAGCGCTATATCGATAATTTTTTCATCAGTTGAAACAAGCTCACTGCCGGCAAGTGTGAGTCTGCGTTGTCTGATATACTCGCCAACCGTAAAACCACAAAGCATAGCAAAACCTTTTTGAAAATAGAACGGTGAAACAAAGGCTTGTTTTGCAATGGCTTCTATTGTCAGTTCTGCGGTTATATTTTCTTCGATATAACTGATCGCCTCACCAATACCTTCAATCCAGCCCACAATCACGGCCTCCTTTCTGTATGTTTATTTTAACAAAAGTCATCCAGTCCCATCCGACATTTCATGTCGTGTTTTGTCCGGCTCGAGCTTTTTATCATACCTTGCCGATTTGATTTACCGATTCGTTTTATCTTTATATAATGCTTGATCCAGTCTCATAAACCAGTTATCGACCGATTCATCAGCACGCCGCTCAGCGATACCGATACTCGCCGTCACCAAAAAATCCGGACCGATTTTAGTGCTTTCTATTTTAGCCCGCAATCTTTCTGCCATCTTAAAAGCCTCGTCTAGCGCCGTATTGGGCATTAAAACAAAAAATTCATCACCGCCAAACCGGAAAGCGATATCTTGGTTTCGCAGTGAATTGGTTATCATGCCGGCAAATTTTCTAAGCACGTCATCTCCGGTTAAATGGCCGTATGTATCATTGATGGTTTTGAAATTATTAATATCCATCATCATTGCAGTTATCGGTTGATTCTTTTGTTCTGAACTTATCAACTCTTTTGCTGTTCTCTCATTTAAATATTTACGGTTATATATGCCTGTCAGTTGATCTGTCATACATAAACGTAACAGCAATAAATTGGATTCAATCAAATTTCTCATTTTTTCCATACAGTCTTTCATGTTCTGTGAAAAATCATTTTGTTTATCGTCAAGCATACAAATTGTTCCGAAGTAATTTCCATCCGGAAGCCTGATCGGAAATCCCAAGTAACAATTCATATTGTATCTCATATCCGGATTATTCTTCCACTCGACGGACTTCGACGCATCCGGTACAAGCAGCATCTTTCCTTGCTTGATGACGCTCTCACAATAAAGCCCCGAATTGATGTAACGCTCTTTCCGCCCGATCTGATAAGGATTATCTTGGGTTTTGCTGGATAGGAACACTTCCAGTTCATCCTCGGATTTTCTCATGATCAAAGCAGCTTTAACCTTTCCAATGCTGGCAAGAAGGTCTACGATGCTTTGCCATTCTTGCAGGACATGATCCGGAATGTCAATGTAATCCTGTTGTGTTAAAAGCTCATCATTTTCGTTAGCCATTCCATTAACCATATCTAATCGCCTGCTTCTATTCATTTTCTGAAAATATCTAAGCTGTGATGTGTTATGCCAACCATATCCGTCCGTTCACACACGGCAAAATGATAACGCAGATAAAGAGCAAATTCTTCATCACTCATGGCGTCCACCGTGTCACGCATATAATTCGTGAATAAGTCCGTTGAAACGTAATGCAGCCGCTCCACGTCAAAGTTCGCCATCAGGCGGTCAATATCTTCTTTGCGGACCAGTTCGAAAATATCTTCCGGCACAGAAAAAGTGCCGAATGTCTCAGGATTGATCTTGCCGCGTTGAATGTAGTTGGCGATATCAAATGCTTTTCTTTGAAAACCGCTCAAAATAAGACTGCCGTCGCTGATGCAGTATGCGGTAAAAACCACACCGCCGGGCTTGGTCACACGCAGGGCTTCCCTTATCGCTTGCCGCTTGTCGTCATCGGTATAGAGATGGTACATCGGCCCCAGCAGCAGCGTAATGTCGTAAGTATGATCGGGAAATGCCGATAAATTCAAAGCATTGCCTTCCGTGATTTTTATATTCTGTTCCGGCTTTAAGCTTGCTTTGAAGATATCGATGTTATGAGGAAACAACTCCACCGCATCAACTGAGAAGCCCCGATCGGCGAGTGCGCGGCTATAACGGCCTGTTCCTGCGCCGATTTCAATTGTTTTTGCATTCGGCACAAGATACCGTTCGATAAAACGCATAGTCGTCAGAAACTCGACTTGTCCATGTTTCGGCTCCAGCCGCCTGTTTTCATCGTAGTTGTTATAATAGCCAGCGAGCGGGCTTTCCTGGCGTTGTTCCCTAAGAAGGATATATTTCATATCATGTATAAGACAATTGAGTTGCTTTGCGTAAAATTCGCCTTGTCTGGCAAACCTGAAGCCGCACTTTTCGATGACTCGCCTCGACTGGCTGTTCTCTGTAAAGTGAGCGCATGTGAAGGCATCCAAGCCGAGTGTGCCGAAACCGTAATCAATGACCGACATCACTGCTTCCGGCATCAGTCCCTGTCCCCAATACGCTTTGGAAAGGACATATCCGATTTCCTTTACTTTAAGGCCTTTATACGCTTCGTCTTCATTCGCCCAGGATTTGTGTAAACCAAGCGAGCCGATTACTTTGCGGTCCGACTTGCTGTACAACGCTAAAACTTCTTTTTCCTCGATAAATGAGCGCAAGATCCGCTCTGATGTTTCAATCGACTCGTGATGCGGCCACCCGGCCATCTCGCCAACGCCAGGTACGGAAGCGTAGCTGTAGAAATCCTGTAAATCCGCTTCTGTGAATGCCCTTAACAGGAGCCGCCCGGTTTCTATAACAATGTTTGACACATCGATTTGAATGTCCAATATAGTGCCCCTTCCTTCCCATTTACGAGCTGATATTCGCAACAGGCGAGTCTTTCCGTAACCTATATTATACCGAAACTTATTGATCTCATAGGATTATAAACTCAAATATTTCTCGATAATATTTATGGCGTTTGCCGTACCGGTTTCATCACGGAGTTTCTTTCCATACTCAGCCGCCCTATTCTGCATGGATTCATCTGAAACCGCAGTATTCAAAGCTCGCGAATAATTTTCTACCGTCAATTTTTTACATGATATCGGCTTTGTGCCTATACCCAGTTTATATACACAGTCGCCCCAATACGGCTGATCACCGCCGAACGGCACAATAACGCTCGGTACGCCCGCGCGTATTCCGGCAGCCGTTGTACCTGCGCCACCATGATGTGATACCGCTTTAACCTGCCGGAACAACCACTCGTGCGGAACACTGCCGATCAATTGGACATATTCAGGCAGACTGCGGCCATCGATGTTTCTCCAACCTGCAGACAGCAGCGCCCTCTGCTTCGTTTTTTTAACGCTTTCCAGAACTATATCAAGAATTTTATCAAAGTTGCCGCCCACCGTGCTTCCGAAACCAATGTAAATCGGTTTTTCACCGTCATCAAGAAATGTTTTAAGCCTTTGATCGGGTTCCCATTCCTTGGCTGTTTCGTTGATCCAGAATCCAGTCAGATAATGGTTGTTATTCCATTCCTTTGGTTTCGGAGCAATAATCGGACTGTAAGCATATAACGTAGGTATAGGCTTTCCATTCATTTCGCGGTAAGGAAATTGAAAGAGTTTTATTTTTGGCAATCCCATCTCTTCACGCCAATCATTAAGCAGGGTTCTCGTGGCATTTGACCATAAGAGATCGCCGCCTTTGAATGTCATGCGATTATATATTCTCCCCAACGCGAGACGGGGAGCCGTCATGGCAGGGAATTCACCCGTGGGGTCAAGCGGGCAAAAAAACGTCCGAAAACACGGGACTTTATACTTTTCGCAGGCATGATACGCCACACTTCCCAAAGTGGTATATAAAACGCAGTCCGAATTCCTGCAGGCGTCTTCAATGTCTGCCAAAAATTCATTTTTGATCGGTTCGAGCAATCCTCTGAGATTTTTAAAATACTCGGCAAATGACACCTGCTCTCCGATCAGTTTTTCCATTATAAGTTCCGCGGAACCTGCCATGGGAGCATATTCAAATCCCTCGGATTCGATCAGATTTCGAAATATGTCCATAGCGCAGATACGTACAGAATGCCCTTTTCGTTGCAATCCCTTCCCCAAACCAATAAACGGCTGAACATCCCCTCTTGAGCCAATAGTGATAAAACATATTTTCAATTGTCTTTCCCCCTTATTCCGTTTATAAAACAAAAATCACACTTAATACCCGTTTGTGTTAAAGTGCTTATATTTGACCGCAAAGTACAGTTTACATGAATTAAATTTTTGTTATTCATGCGTCTGATGAAGGATTGAGAAATCGGAATTAGGGCTTCCCACATTTAGGTCTTTATGAGATACACATAAGGACTAGTGATATAACTGCTCGAATACCAAGGTGAATTGTTCGTTCGCCGCATTCATTCTTGCGCCGCAATAATAATGCTCTGTCATATGAAAACCGGAAAACCAATCATCCGTATTCCACAACAGCGTAATCGCGCCATTCTCCGGTTTTACGACATAAATCCATGCTCAATTATTTCACATATCCGACTATAAACAACCGGGAATTTTCGTATGATCCGGGCGATCTCTTTACATTTTTCGGCATCTTGCAGGACTTCATATGTCACATTAAAATCACCGCCGGTTGCCTGCAGTTCTTTCTCAAGATCATCCAATGCCTTGTACTCTTGATCAAGGAGCGGAGCCAGTGAAGCCAAGTCCGGATTCAACCGGATCGTCCGATCGGCGGCGTACTGTTTGGAAAAAATATTCGTGGCGATGATACAAACGTAGATACAATAATACCGCCAGCTTGCGATCACATTTGTCGCATCGTATTCTTCCTTGGTCATGTGATAAAAATCGCTTTCCAACATTTCAGCCCATTGTTCAAACGCGTCGTTGCCGAAATACACGTCATGATTGTCGCGCGGCGGAGTGCGCATCAATTCCGGTACGATTCTCAAAGCGTTCCGGTACACATCCGCAATCGGCGGCGCTTCCTTCTTATCCCCGATAAACACGAGTTTATACGGCAGAGCATCATCCAATGAAAAAGCGACTAAATCTGTCCCCTCTTCAGTCATCCTGTAAAATATTTCGCCGTCATGTTCATATCCGATAATGCACGAGATCTCACTGGTCGGCAATACTGAACCGTGGAAAACCGAA
Organism: uncultured Oscillospiraceae bacterium; assembly: GCA_964427795.1. GTDB lineage: Bacteria > Bacillota > Clostridia > Saccharofermentanales > UBA5734 > JAYFQE01. Next base: position 7,861 of record CAYRWC010000111.1, read on the forward strand.
TAGAATCCTTTGCCGATCACCGGGATGCCCTTGTTGATGTATTCAATTATTTTTGCTTTGATTGCTTCTTTATCGCTCCGCCAATCCTTTGCTTCAAGATAAGTAAAATTATATCCGATTGCATCAAAAACTCGTTTAATTAACTTATAATCGAATGACGCATGGGAAAAGCAGGTGCTCCATTTTTCCTTATTGGTGTTGAAGACTTGAATATAGCTGTCGCCGGAAACCGCAGAAAAAAACCAATAATCGTACTCGCTTTTTTCGCCGACGCATTCCATTAAAAATTTCATGCAGCCGTTAAACACATAATTCTGCCCTTGTTCCGGGT
>CAYRWC010000112.1:0-8171 GCA_964427795.1 uncultured Oscillospiraceae bacterium
GATACTCGACCCTGCGGCCTTGCGGCCTTAAATCGTATCCGGAAGGGCTGTCGGACACCGAATAACAAGAGTTTTTGGTTTTCGCTAAAATCCAGTTTGAAAACCGCCAACTCACAAGTTCCTTCTCAATTACCCGCTATAGTTTCACCTTGACGGCAGATCAATTCGAGGAGCTCCACAGGTTGAAAGCCGAGGACACGACGAAGAATGATCTACCGTCAAGAACCACAAGCCGAAGGCCGCGGACACGACGCAGATTAGTTCATCATCCAGACCCACGACGAAGATTAGCTTTTAGGCAAGCCTGCGGCCTGACGGCCTTAATTCGTATCAGAAAGGTCATCGGACATGAAATAACAAGAGTTTTAAATCATTGGCAAAACCCAATTCGATAAACTCAAAAATCCCGCTCTCACCTACCCTCTGTCGTATCACCTGGATGATGAACCAATCTGAGGAGCTCCACAGACCCGTAGGGTCGCGGACACGACGAAGATTAGTTCATCATCCAGACTCACGATGAAGAATGGTTCATCATCCAAACTTATACAGACTGCCAGGCTTTGTTCAGAAGGCTGACCATATCTCTGATTTCATCTTCCGTATAATTGGCATAACCTAAAACAACACAGTGATCCGGAGCAGTTTCGGTTGAATCCAGATAATAGTCCGACAAACCGTAAAGTTTTACACCCTGAGCGGCGGCCAGAGCCAGCAGCGCTTTTTCGCTGATTGAACTATTGATCCGCAACAACAGATGCAGGCCGGCATTTTCACCGATAATAGTCATTCGTGAAGAAAAGGGCATCTTCCGGAGTTCTTCAACCAGGCAATCTTTGCGGGCTTTATAGATGGTTCGCATACGGTTGAGGTGACGTTCGAAATAACCGTCCCGGATAAACCGGCTTAGGGCATCTTGTTCAAAACGTGAAACCGTCGAGGAATAGAACATAAAGTTTTTTTGGTACTCCTCCAGCAACTGGGGCGGTAAAACCAGATAGCTGATACGCAGGGATGGCGCCATACTTTTTGAAAAAGTGCTGATGTAAATTACTTTATTGTGCGTATCCAAACCTTGTAATGCCGGTATCGGCCGGCCGGAGAAACGGAATTCGCTGTCGTAGTCATCCTCGATCAAATAACGATCCGGTTGCCGGCCGGCCCAGTTTAACAGCTGCATTCTACGGTTAACCGGCATGATAATGCCCAGCGGGAACTGGTGCGAAGGCGTTATATAAGCGACATTGGAGCCGCTATCCTCCAGATCGCCGATTCGTATGCCCTTATCATCGAGTCCGATCAGATGGACATCCGCATTATTGCTGCGCAAGATGCGGAATGTTTTGCTGTAACCGGGATTTTCAATGGCGTAGACATGCTTCCGGCCAAGAATTTGAATGACAAGGCCCAGCAGATATTCTGTACCGGCACCGATGATGATCTGTTCCGGCCGGCAATGGACGCCCCGGTATTCATGAAGGTATCTGGCAATACCGGACCGTAAGTCAAAATCACCCTGCGGATGTGATATTTTCAGAATCTCCCTGTTTTCATCATGCATAATTTCCCGTAAGATGCGTGTCCAGGTGGCAAAAGGGAAAAAGGCCGTATCTACAGACCGGGTTGTCATGTCGTACCGCCATAATTGACTGCCGGGCTTCGGTTTCGGCGATTCCGGTCCGAATGGCTCTTGATTTAGCTTCTGATTTTGACTGCAACGTTCCGTATCCGGACTCAGGTCTGTTTGATCGGATCGCTGCGGCATCATATCCAGACGGTTGACATAAAAGCCGCTTCGGGGTGATGCCTGAACATATCCCTCCGCAGTCAGCTGTTCGTAAGCGGCCGCGACCGTATTCTGGCTGATTTTTAAATGCCGGGCCAGCTGACGCTTGGATGGCAGTTTTACACCGCCGATTAGTTTGCCGTTCCGGATTTCGTTTTTGATAAAATCATAAAGCTGTTGATAAAGCGGTGTTTTTTCATTGGCTGACGTATCGAATGTAAAAGGGAAAGCGATCATTAGACGCCTCTAATCTGATACCATTGATTATTTTCAATCTGGTTGTTCTAACCCTATCAGTTTATGACTACAATCATAACTGGCTTGCAAGCGATCTGTCAAGAATGAACAAAAGAATAGGAAGGTATTATTATGAAAATTGATCGTGAACGGCAGGAACGGAATAAAAACCTGGCACAAATGCTAAAAGGCGGCGTCATTATGGACGTCACCAACCCCAGCGAGGCTCAAATTGCCCAAGAAGCCGGCGCTGTAGCTGTTATGGCGCTGGAGCGGGTTCCTGCCGATATTCGTCGTCAGGGTGGCGTCGCGCGTATGAGCGATCCGAAAATGATTCGTGAAATCCAGAAAGCCGTCACCATTCCGGTCATGGCAAAAGTCCGTATCGGTCATATTGTTGAAGCACAGATCCTCGAGGCTTTGGGTATCGATTTTATTGATGAAAGCGAAGTGCTGACTCCTGCTGATGATAAATATCATATCTGCAAGCATGATTTCCGCGTTCCTTTTGTCTGCGGCGCACGCAATCTGGGCGAAGCATTGCGCCGGATCGGCGAAGGCGCGTCGATGATCCGAACCAAAGGCGAAGCCGGAACCGGCAATGTCGTTGAAGCCGTTAAGCATATGCGCGCCATAATGGCCGATATCCGCCGGGTGGCCGGTTTACCGGATGATGAACGAATGAATTATGCCAAAGAAACAGGTTCTCCTTATGAATGGGTTGTTTGGGTTGCCGAAAACGGCCGGCTGCCGGTTGTCAATTTTGCCGCGGGTGGCATTGCGACGCCGGCTGATGCCGCGTTGATGATGCAGTTGGGCAGCGAAGGCGTTTTCGTGGGATCCGGCATCTTTAAATCTTCAAATCCGGCCAAGCGGGCGCGGGCTATCGTCAAAGCGGCAGCTTATTATCAGGATCCGGATATTCTGGCTGAAGTCAGTGAAGATTTAGGCGAACCGATGGCCGGCCTGGATCTGCGGGATATTCCGCCGGAAAGCCGCCTGGCGGACAGAGGCTGGTAATATGAAACGCATCGGGGTTCTGGCTTTGCAAGGTTCGGTTGCCGAGCATCTGGCTATGCTTGCACTTCTTCCCGGCGTTGAGGCGTCCGCGGTGAAAACCCGGACAGATCTGGCTGCCGTCAACGGCATTATCCTTCCGGGCGGCGAAAGCACAACGATTGGCAAGTTATTGAGAGATTTTGAGCTGATCGGACCTCTGCATGACCGAATCGCCGGGGGCATGCCGGTTTGGGGCACTTGTGCCGGCATGATTTTACTGGCCCGGGACATCGTTGGCGAAGAATCCTATATGCCGCTGATGGATATAAAGGTTAAACGCAACGCTTACGGCCGGCAGATCGACAGTTTCAGCAATCGGGCTGCGATACCGGCTATCGGCAGCCGGCCTCTTGATTTGGTTTTCATCCGCGCCCCTTGGATCGAAGCGGTTACCGGACCGATGGATTGGGTGGCTGATCTGGACGGCCGTTTCATCGCCGCCCGCCAAAAACACATGCTGGCTACTGCTTTTCATCCGGAGTTGACCGGTGATCCGGCCGTTCATCAATATTTCGCCGGAATGGTTGCCGACAAGGGGGTTTTATGCTAAAATAGCACGATTATTCACCCAAAAGAAAGATAGGTGCCCCTTGGAACAAAAACTATTCTCTGAACTTGCTCTATCCCCCGAAATGCTGCACGCCATCCAGGATATGGGATTTGAAGAAACGACGCCCATTCAGGCCGAATCCATCCCCTATATCCTTGAAGGCCGTGACTTGCTCGGTCAGGCTCAAACGGGCACCGGCAAAACCTGTGCATTCGGTATCCCGATTATTGAACAATCTGATACAGAAGCAAATCATATCCAGTATCTGGTTCTCTCTCCGACACGTGAACTGGCTGTTCAGATTGCCGATCAGATGCACGAATTAACCAAATATAAAGAAGGCATCCGCATTTTGGCTGTTTACGGCGGCCAGCCGATCGACCGTCAGATTCTCGCCTTAAAAAAGCGGCCTCAGATTATTGTCGGCACACCGGGCCGGGTTATGGATCATATGCGGCGAAAAACCATCCGGCTGGACAATCTGCGGGGCATCATTCTGGATGAAGCCGACGAAATGCTGAATATGGGTTTTAAGGAAGATATCGACACCATTCTGGCGGAAACTCCCGAACGGATCCAGCGGATCTTTTTCTCCGCCACCATGCCGAAGGCGATTCTGGAACTGACCGGAAAGTACTTGAACGATCCTATAGAAGTGCGCATGATGCCGCGGCAATTAACGGTCAGCAATATTGAGCAGTATTATATAGAAGTCCGGGAAACCGACAAAATCGAGGTCCTGTGCCGGCTCATCGAAGCCGACCGCGTGAAACTCGCTCTGATTTTCTGCAATATGAAAAAACGGGTCGACGAGGTTTGCGAAAAACTGCAAACCCGCGGTTATCCCGCCGAAGCGCTGCATGGCGATATGAATCAGGCCGCCCGGACCCGGGTGATGAACCGTTTTAAAAACGGCGATGTCGAGCTGCTGGTGGCGACCGATGTCGCCGCCCGCGGGATCGATGTCGACAATATCGAAGTTGTCATCAATTACGACCTGCCGCAGGACGAGGAGTACTATGTCCATCGTATCGGGCGGACAGCGCGGGCCGGTCGTTCCGGCAAAGCTTATACCTTTGTGGTCGGACGCGAAATGATAGATTTACGGAATATACAAAATTTTACCCGTTCCGCCATAAACCGGGCTCACGCGCCGACTCTGGATCATGTCGCTGAAGGCAAGGTTGCCGAAATACTGGTTCAGACCAGAACCTTGCTTGCCGAAGGCGGTTTGACGATCTATTTACAGGCGATCGATCGTTTTGTCGATGAATTGCAGGAGTCAGCCGACGGTTTAGAGTCCGGCTGTACGGTTGTTGATGTCGCCGCCGCTCTGCTGAAACAGGCGATGGGGCAAACGCTGCTTCAGGCGCAGGAACTGCAGCCGGTCATCCCTTACGAAGAGTTGATTGCCCGGCGCAAGCAAGCGCGGGCCAAGACCGATCGTTTCACTACCGGCGACGCCGATCAAGCCGAATTCCAACAAGCGCTTCTCGCGGGCGAGACGGTCATCGACGCGGATGACGCGGGGCCAAAGGTTGGTTCGGAGCAGAAACAGCGGGGTAAAAAACTGGAAGCCGGCATGACTCGGCTCTTTATCAATGTCGGTGCCGACGATAAGGTTTTGCCGCGCCAGATTGTCGAGGCCATCGGCGCCTGTTCTTCCCTAACCGGCAAACAGATCGGCGCCATTGCCCTTTACGGCCGATATACTTTCGTCGATGTGCCGGAAGAAGCCGCGGATCAGATTATTGCCGGTTTAAGCCGGCAAAAGATCGGTCAACGGGTTGTCCGCGTTGAAAAAAGCGGCAAAGCCGGATCCGGTTCAGCCGGCAAAGGCAGCCGGGATGCACAATACGGTTCGCGACGTGCCAAACCGGATCATGATCGGAAGCCGGATCATGATCGGAAGCCGGATCATGATCGAAAGCCGGATCATGATCGGAAATCCGCTTTCAAGCCGGATTATAAAAAAGACTGGGATCACAAAAAAAAGAAAAAGGGCTGACCACAGATCAGCCCTTCAGCGAACCGGCTCAATGCCCCGCCGGTTCGTTTATTTTTTTGCGGGTTCGGCGTGGCCGGCTTCTTGACGGAATTGCGCCAGGCGGCTGAACAAAGACCGGTTGGCGCCGTACAAGGATTCGAAAATTGGGTAAAGCCGGTCATATAGGCTCTGATGCGCCGGATCTGCCATCCGGTGGTCCCTGACGGCTATCGTCTGCAAAGCTGTCTGCATATCCGGATATAAACCGACGCCTACGCCGGCAGCCAGCGCAATGCCGAGAGCGGTCGCATCACCGGCCGGTGTCGTCAGACGGTCGATGGTTACGCCGCAAACATCCGCGATAATACCGCTCCATAAGTCCGATTTGGCGCCGCCGCCGATCAGCCGCATGATTTTCAGATCCATGGTCTCACGGTACATTTGAATAATACTTCGTAAAGAAAAAGCCACGCCTTCCAATACAGCCCGCTTGAAATGTGCCTGGCCGTGGTCTGAGCTCATGCCGAAAAACATGCCGCGGGCCTGCGTATCATTGATCGCCGCCCGTTCGCCGTCCAGCTACGGCAGATAGATAAGTCCTTCGCTGCCGGCAGGACCAGTTGCCGCGCTCCGGTCGAACGCCCGAGCATCGGTTTCCTGAAACAGATTCATTGCCCAGCTGACGGAATGTCCGGCAGACTGGACTGTTCCATAAACGCCGCAAGTTCTGCCGTCGGCAGAAAGTATATTGAACAGCCGCCGCTGCGGGTCAAAAAGCGGCTGAGACGACGCATAAGCAATCCAGGCTGAAGTGCCCAGGCAGCAATAGAAATCGCCGGACAAGGCCGATCCCGCGCCGACGCTGGCGCAAGCGCCGTCGCCGGCTCCGGCAATAACCGGTATGCCGGCCGGCAAGCCCAGCTCGCGGCCGCTTTCGGGTGTCAGAGTGCCGATTATATCTGTTCCCCGATGCAGTGCGGGCATTTTTTCGGAGTCCAGATCCAATTCGGAAAAAATATCCGTCAGGTAAGTCCTGTTTTTTATGTTGATCCATTGGGCATGTGAAGCGTCCGATAAATCGGTTGTGTCAGGATTGCCGGTCAGCCGGGAAACCAGGTAATCTTTGGATTGGAGGAACCGGGCGGTTTTCCGGTACAACTCCGGTTCATGATCCTTAAGCCATAAGATTTTACAGATGCCGGAACGGGCATTCAAGGTATTGCCGGTCAGGTCATACAGGGTTTCGGCTCCGACCTGTTTTTCGATGAAACGGGCTTGATCAGAAGCGCGGGTATCGGCATGGATTATCGCGGGATATAAAGGATGTCCTTTGCCGTCCACCGGCAGACAGCCCAGCATATGGCCGCTGGCGCCGATGACGGCGATCCGCTCGCGGGCTTCGGGATGCCGTTCCAGCAAGATCTTCACGTTTGCGGCAAATCCCTGCCACCAGGTTTCAGCTTCCTGCGAAGCCCAGCCGTTATGATCATGGCTGGTGGCATGCGCCTGGACCGCAGAATCAACAATCATGCCATGTTGATCGAAAATGGCGGTTTTGACGCTGCTGGTGCCGATATCGCCGGCCAGTATCCACATATCATTCATCATCGAATCCTCCCTGGTCTTGCTCACCGGCCTATTATACCTTATTTCATCCGTATTTTATAATCCTGCGGGGGAAAATCTTATTCATAGCGTAAAGCCAGTATGGGTGCCATTTTTGAAGCTTTTGCGGCCGGATATAATCCGAAAACCAGACCGACTGCGGCGGAAAATCCTAAGGACATCATGCCGACACTCCAGCTGATTCCGATATCAATTCCCATAAGATTTCCGATCAGCCGTACGCCGATCCAGCTGATCCCCAATCCGATCAAGCCGCCGACCATGGAAATAACCAGAGCCTCAATCATGAACTGAGTCAGGATTGTTTTCCGTTTGGCGCCGATGGCTTTGCGAATGCCGATTTCACGCGTTCTTTCCGTTACCGAAACCAGCATGATATTCATAATGCCGATGCCGCCGACCAGCAGCGATATGCCGGCGATGCCGCCCAACAGCAGCGACAAGGTTCCGGTAACGGTTCCCAGGGTGTCGAGGATGTCGGTTTGGCTGATCAGGCTGTAGGCGTCTTCATCCCGGACACGGGCCAGGATGAAAGACTCCAGCGTCTGTTTCGCCTGATCCACCTGACCGGAGTCTGCCGCGGAAACATAGATTGTGCTGATTTTTGTACTTTTCAATAAGCGCTGTGCCGTCGAAAACGGTATAAATATCGTTTGATCATTTGTATTTAACAGCGCCGAACCTTCTTCCTCCAAAAGGCCGATGATCGTAAATTCCCGTCCATAGATCCGCAGAACACTGCCGACAACCGCCCGATGGCCGAACAGCTCGTCGGCGATACCGACCCCGACAACCGCCACGGCCGTCCGGTATCGCTCGTCTGCCGGGCTGATCGACCGGCCGGAAACCAGGGAAAGATTGCGGATCGCCTGATAATCGGCGTTTACGCCGGTAACCGTAGCCGTCATGGATTTGCTGAGCGAACG
>CAYRWC010000113.1:0-8150 GCA_964427795.1 uncultured Oscillospiraceae bacterium
CCGGCGCGGCCGGCTGCTTGCGTGATCAGCTGAAAAGCCCGTTCGGCAGCCCGGAAATCGGAAAGGCCCAGCATGAGGTCGGCAGCCAGGATGCCGACAACCGTCACATTGGGAAAATCATGGCCTTTGGCGATCATCTGCGTTCCGATCAGCACATCGGCTTCCCGCCGGCCAAACTGATCCAGAAGCTTGGCATGGGACAGGCGGCCGACCGTTGTGTCCTGGTCCATCCGCAGCGCGCGGCGCGGAGCAAACTCCTGATTGAACAATTCTTCCACCTGCTGGGTGCCGGCTCCGAAACGCCCGATCCGTTCGCTGCCGCAAACCGGACAGGTGCGGGGCGGCCGTGTGATCCGGCCGCAATAATGACAGATCATCCGGATACCGCCGTCCGGATCGTCGGGCCGGGCGTGCGGATTCTGATGGCTGGTCAGCGAAACACTGCAGGAACGGCATTTGACAACATGACCGCATTGGCGGCAGAGGAGAAAACCGGCATAGCCGCGTCGATTCAGGAATATGACAGCCTGATGGCCGGTGTCGAACGCCCTGCCCAGTGCCTGGCGCAAAGCGCGGCTGAAAATGCTGCGATTGCCGGCGATCAATTCTTGCTTCATGTCGACGATTGTCGTCTGCGGCAATCCCGCTTCGCCGATCCGTTCCGGCAAATCCAGACGAATGGCCTGACCGGTTTCGCAGCGCTGAAAACTCTCCACCGACGGTGTAGCCGAGCCGAGAATGAGGACGGCGCCCTGTTCTTTGGCGCGCAGTCTGGCGATGTCTCGGGCATGGTAGCGGGGATGGGTTTCTGATTTATACGAAGATTCTTGTTCTTCATCGATGATGATCAGTCCAATATCCGGCAAAGGGGCGAAAATAGCCGAACGGGCGCCGACGACAACCTGCACGTCGCGGCGCAGGATCCGCTGCCACTGGTCGTGGCGTTCCGCCGGCGTCAGGCGGCTGTGCAATACGGCGGCGCCTGATCCGAAGCGCGAGCGGATACGGCTGATCATCTGCGGCGTCAGAGAGATTTCCGGAACCAGAATGATCACGCCGCGGCCCAGATCGACGGCCGTACGGGCGCATTGCAGATAAACTTCGGTTTTGCCGCTGCCGGTGATGCCAAATAGAACGAACTCCTGGCAGCCGGTGCTGTTTTGCTCGCAGAACCGCATCGCCCGGCCGATGCGTTCGATGGCTCGGCCTTGCCCTTCATTCGGTTCAAAGGGCTCGCTCTGGACATAATGATCTTCATCAGGCAGCTGACGCAATGTTTCTTGCTCGTAGAGGCGGATCCATTCTCTTTTGACCAGCGTCGTTATAACGGAACGGCTGACCTGGCAGGCACGCATGATTTCCTGGAGCGGTGCGCTGCCGCAGTCGAGCAGCAATTCGATCACCCGCACCTGGCCGATCCGCTCCGCTTCGCCGTCGGCCAGCCGCTGGGCGGCCTCGGCCGGATCTTGTAGCTCGGCCATGCGGACGGTTTTTTCATGAACAGCCGCCACGGCCGCGGGAACCATGCATTTTAAAGCGTCGCCATAAGTGCAAAGATAACGGCCGCGCATCTGAGCCGCCAGATGAATCTGATCCGGCCGCAGTACCGGATTATCCGACAAGAGCGCTAAAACCGGTTTGATGGTGAAATCGGAATCCGTCTCCGGCATGACCGCCGTCACATAAGCTTCCGCGCGGCGGTTTCCCGCCCCGAACGGAATTTCGACGCGGCTGCCGACCGCCAGTTTTTCTTCCAATTCAGCCGGCACCCGATAAGTATATTCACGGTCAAAAGACCGGGTTGCGTCGCGCAGGACGACACGGCAGAAAGACGACACTGATGCCGGCCTCCTTTCATCGGTTTTTCCGGCCGATCCGGCCGGCTGAGCACGGCTTATGATTTCGTTCAGCCGCCCATCAATTCGAACAAGTTCATCTGGGCAGCCTCCGGCATTTTTTCCAGGCAGCCGGCGGCGGCCAGCGTGTCGATCGACGATTGGCCGATTCCGGCGCGGCGCATCAGATCCTCGCGGGTTTTAAACGGACCGTCCTGTCTGGCGGCGACAATCTGCCCGGCGATCGCCTCGCTGATCGCCGGAATGGCATTTAGCGGCGGGCGGATCCGGCCTTTCTCTTCCTTGACGAACCGGATCGCGTCCGAAGCATAAATATCGATCGGCAAAAAGTCGATGCCGCGCAGCTGCATCTCCTCAACCAATTCCAGAATATAATAGATCCGCTGCTCGCGGTCGACCTCATCCCGAAACGCCGCGCGCAGTTTTTCCCGGCTGCGGCGCACCTCGTCGGCCGGCAAACACATTCTGCTGCTGTCGAATTCATCGGCACGGACCGTAAAATAGGCACAATAGTATTCTTCCGGGTAATTGATTTTGAACCAGGCAATCCGCAGCGATGAAATCGTATAAGCGGCGGCATGCGCTTTGGGAAACATATAACGGATTTTTTTGCAAGAATCAATATACCACTCGGGCACTTGCTTTTCATGCATCAGTTCTTCCTGCTCCGGCAGCAAGCCGCGGCCTTTCCGGACGCGCTCCATAATATCGAAGGAAGCCTTGGGCGGCAGTCCGTTGTAGATCAAGCCGGTCATGATGCCGTCGCGGCAGCCGATAACCTGCTCCAGCGTACAAGTTCCGGCGCGGATCAGCTCCTGGGCGTTGCCCTTCCAGACATCCGTGCCGTGAGAAAGGCCCATCAGCTGAACCAGGTCATAGAAGCGGGTCGGCTTTGTTTCCCGGATCATTTCACGGGCCATGAAGGTACCCAGCTCGGGCAAGCCTAAAGTCGCGCAGTCCATCGGCGAGGATCCTGCCGGTATCCCCAGAGCTTCGGTCGATTGAAAAAGCGACATGACCCGGGCGTCCGGGATCGGGATGGTCAGAACATCGACGCCGGTCAGATCGCTGAGCATTTTCAGCATGGTCGGATCATCATGGCCGAGAATGTCCAGCTTGAGGATCGTGTCGTGCATGGCATTGAAATCAAAATGGGTTGTGACCGTTCCGGTTTCACTTTTATCGGCCGGGTGCTGCACCGGCGTAAAATCGAAAACCTCCCATTCCTTGGGAACGACGACGATGCCGCCGGGATGCTGGCCGGTCGTTCGCTTAACGCCGATCAGGCCGCGGGACAGGCGGCTGATTTCCGCCTGGGTGGCAAACTGATCCTTATCCTTGAAATATTTGCGGACGATGGCTTGTGCGTTTTTTTCAGCATATCCGCCGATGGTGCCGGCCCGGAAAGTATGGCTGCTGCCGAACATTTCTTCAATAAATTTATGGGCGCGCGGCTGATATTCGCCGGAAAAATTCAGGTCGATATCCGGCTGCTTATCGCCGTTGAAGCCGAGGAAAGTCTCGAAAGGAATATCCTGGCCTTCCCTCAGAAAAGGCGTGCCGCATTCCGGGCAATTCCGGTCGGGCAGATCATAGCCGGATCCGTATTGGCCGGACGAGTCGAATTCGGTATAGCGGCAATTCGGGCACACATAATGCGGCGCCAGAGGATTGACCTCGGTGATACCGCACAAGGTAGCCACAAAAGAAGAACCGACCGATCCCCGCGAACCGACGATATAACCGTCGTCGTTGGATTTTTTAACAAGCTTGTGGGCTATATAGTACATGATGGCAAAGCCGTGGTCGATGATCGATTTCAATTCCCGCTCGATCCGCTGGCGGACAATATCCGGCAGCACTCCGTCCCGGCCATACATCGACTGAGCCTTGTTCCAGGTCAGGTTCTTGATTTCTTCGGCGGCAGAAGCGATCAGCGGCGGGAAAGAGCCGTCGGGAAAAGGTTTCAGGTCCGGCCTGATTTTCTCGGCAACCGACGCCGGTCCGTCCAGGACAACCGCCCGCGACACAGCTTCACCCAGATAAGAAAATTCTGCCAGCATCTCGTCGGTCGTCCGAAAATACAGATCCGGCTGCTGATCGGCATCGGCATAACCCATATCAGTCAACAGGATGCGGCGGAATTCACCGTCCCGTTTCTCAAGAAAATGGACGTCGCAGGTTGCGCAGACCGTCTTCCGGTACCGATCGCCCAACCGGACGATCAGGCGGTTCAGATTGCGCAGGTCCTCGTCGCTGCGCAGTCCGCTCTGGGGATCGCGCAGATAAAAGCTGTTGTTGCTGATCGGCTGGATTTCCAGATAATCGTAAAACCGGGTCAGACGCGCCATATCCTGGTCGCCTAAACGGCCGGCCGCCTGTTCGAGGTCGTTGCCGGATTCGTGATACAGCCGCATGACGGATTGAAAAACCTCTCCGGCTTCGCAAGCGCTGCCCAGTATCAGTCCGGCCCGGAAATATTGCAAAAAAGAACGCGGAATTCGCGGGCGGCTATGGAAATAACGGGTATGCGACAGGGAAACCAAGCGATAAAGGTTATATAAACCCAATCGATCGGCAGCCAGCAGAATAATATGGTAAACTTCCTTTTTATGGTCCAGGACAGCCTCCTGCGGAAGCTTTCCGGCCAGCCGGTTCAAATCGTCCAGATCGACGGCGCCGCTGCGCCGCCATAATTCATTGAAAATCAGGCCGCAAGCCAGGGCATCCGCATCCGCCCGGTGATGGTTTTCCAAAGCTACCTGCAAATGCTCGGTCACGGTTGACAGCTTGTGGTTAGCCAGCTCCGGCAGTAAAAGCCGCGAAAGAGCCAGCGTATCGATCAGGGGCGGATTGAATTTAATCCGCGGTTCGGCTTCGGCTGCCATCCGGAAGCCCTCATAACGCAAAAAATTCAAATCAAAAAAAGCGTTGTGGGCGACCACCGGCCGGCTGCCGATAAAATTCGCCGCCTGCTGCAAAACGACGGCTGGCGCCGGCGCATCCTGGATCATCTCCGTACTGATGCCGGTCAGCTCCTGAGATTTGGGCGATACGGGAATACCCGGATTGACCAGGCTGGTCCATCGATCGCCGGGACAAAATCCACCCCGGCCGTCGGGAGCAAAGTGAACCGCCGCCACCTCGATCAAGCGGTCCACCGCCGGATCCAGACCCGTCGTCTCGACATCGATCGCGACATAGCCATCCTTAAGATCGGCATCCTCGGTCAGCCAGGCGGTTGCCTGACCGTCGTCGACCAGATAGCCTTCCATGCCGTAAATGACCTTAATATCGGTTTTTTGTTTTTTTAAAGACGAGCGGGCGGCAGCAGCGTCCGGGAATGCCTGCACAATGCCGTGATCGGTCACGGCAACGGCCGAATGGCCGAAAGAAGCGGCCAGGCGAACCAGATCGCCGGCATCGCAAACCGCGTCTTTGGTGCTCATTTTCGTGTGAGCATGCAGCTCGATCCTTTTCACCGGCGCCTGATCCTGCCGAAGCGGCTGGCGGACGGCTTCCTGCAGGCCGATAACTTTTGCCTGCAAATCCTTGGCATATTGCGAATCGAAGCTGATTTCCGCCGCGATACGCACATAGGCATCCTGCAGCTTTTCCTCAAGCAGCTGCTGATCGTCCGGTTTGGCAAACAAGATACAGCTGACCGAACTGGTCAGGTCGGTCAGGGAAAATTTACATAAAATCCGGGTGCCGTTGCTGACGGATCGCACTTCCAGATCAAAGACCTCGCCTTCAATCAAAGCTAAGCCGGTTTCACTGTTCAAGGTATCGATCGCGACCCGTTTCAATTCCGGATTGACGCGTCCCCAGATGATACCGGGCAGCTTAGCTTGACGCTGCCATGTCCGCGGCGCGGCTTTCATATCGGCTGCCTTCCCGGCCGCCGCTTCCGGTCTGGCCTGGTCCGCCGTGATGTGAACGCCCTTCTTGGCGGCTGCGGCGGCATGCAGGGGCTGGCTTCCTTGTTTCGGCTGTACGGCCTGATCGGCTGCCAACGCCCGGCTGGCTTCGTGATGATGTTCTTCATTGAGCTTCCGGGTATATTCGGCCAGATTGCCCTGTCCGGCGGCAGCCAGGCAGAACGGTGTTTTAAGATCGGCATGCCGGTTCATCCAATCGGATATCTCCTCCAGGCCGGAATCTTCAAAAAGCGGACGGCAGGCTTCATGCAAGCCGATAACAACGCAGTCGTCTCCGGCTTTGAAGGTCGCCTGCCGCAGCAGAGACGCTTTCAGCGCGTCTTTTTTCCCAAGATGGCGCAGCAGCCAGGGCGCCAGAGAAGCTGCGTAACGGCAGCGTTCCTGACTGCGCAGGCCGTCGGGAAGCGATTGGCTGATGATTACTTCCACAGCCGGCAAATGCCGTTCCAGCGCATCTTCCAGGCGGCACAGCAGTTCCGCCGGACATGGTTCCTCCATATCGCATTTTAACAGCAACCGGCCGTTATTCTGGACAGTCATGCCGCATACCTGACCGCTTATCAGCGACGCGGCCTGACACAATTGACGATCCGGAATGACCTGATCGATGAATGTAGCAATGGATGTCTCTGCCATTCCGATTATGAATCCTCCTTAACCGGTTCTTCCCTTTTATCCGGTTCTTCCGGTTTAACCGGCTCTTCCTGCTGCCGGCACATGAGACGCAATTCGGCAAACAGAGCGTCGACAGCCTCGGCTTCGGACACCTTGCGCAGCACCTCGCCATGTTTGAAAATAAGAAATTCTCCTTTGCCGCCGGCCAGACCGATATCGGCTTGTCTGGCTTCGCCCGGTCCGTTTACGGCACAACCCATGACGGCAACGGTAAAAGTCTGGGTAAAATTTTCCAGCCTCTTTTCCACTTCCGCGGCTATGCGCTGCAAATCCACCGCCGTGCGGCCGCATGTCGGGCAGCTGATCAGCCGCGGACCACGCCGCCGCATATCCAGCGCGCGTAAAATACTGTATGCCGTCCGCACTTCCTCAACCGGGTCGGCGGTCAGCGAAACCCGAAGTGTGTCGCCGATGCCGGCCGCCAGTAAGGCGCCGATGCCAACGGCGGACCGGATCATGCCTTCACGCAGCGTTCCGGCTTCGGTCACGCCGATGTGCAAAGGATAATCCGTTTTTTCCGCCAACAAGCGATAAGCTTCCAGATTCAATAGCGGGTCCGAAGCCTTGATCGACAAAACCATGTTATCAAAATGGCACTGCTCCAGCAGGGCAACCGAAGCCAAGACCGAGTCGGCCATGGCTTCGGGCGTGACGCCGCCATAACGCTTCAGGATATCGCGATCCAGCGATCCGGCATTTACGCCGACCCGGATCGGTATCCCGCGACTTTTAGCCGCATCGGCAATCTGACGCAGACGATCCGGAGAACCGATATTGCCGGGATTGATCCTTATTTTGTCGGCGCCGGCTTCAATGCTCGCCAGAGCCAGACGATAATCAAAATGGATGTCGGCTACCACCGGCAGCGGCGAAGCCTGCTTGATCTGTTTTAAAGCTGCCGCGGCTTCCAGATCGGGAACGGCTACTCGCGTAATTTCGCAGCCGGCGTCCGCCAGCCGGCGGATCTGATCCAAAGTGGCCTTGACATCGCGGGTATCTGTATTATTCATCGATTGCACCGCGACAGGCGCCTGTCCGCCGATCCGAACCGGACCGACCTGCACCGTGCGGGTCTGGTGTCTGATAATCATAGTTATTTCCTTCACTCTGCCTGTTTATTTGCCGGTTAGACGCATGATGTCGAAATACAATCCCGCCAAGGCCAGGATGACAATAATGCCAATACCCACCATGCCGATCAGGTTCTGTATTTTTACCGACAGCCGTTTGCGGCGGATCGCCTCGACGACGATCAAGACCAAATGATTGCCGTCCAAAGGCGGTATCGGCAGCAGGTTCATGAACCCCAGGCTGACCGATATCAACGCGAACATCCAGAGCAGCTGGTATATCTTGTCAACAAGCGGTTCTTCCTGGGTGACGACATCGCTGATCAAAGAAACAACGCCGACCGGACCGGATAATGTGTCCTGCGGCTTGACCGTGCCGGCAAACATCAGGCCGATGCTGCGAACCGTGACTTTGATAATCGACCAGGACCATTGAAACGACTGTCCGATAGCCGGCAGAACCGCGGTCCGGCTTTGGAAAACAATGCCGCGGTCATTGACGACTTGCGTTAAAGCCGGTTGCGTGACGACTGTCATTTCCTGGCCGTCCCGCAGAAGGGTAATTTCTACCGCACGGCCCGCGCCGGCCTGGACAGCCGCGGAAAAAG
>CAYRWC010000114.1:0-8131 GCA_964427795.1 uncultured Oscillospiraceae bacterium
ATAGGAAGGTCTGTAAAAGAGCAAGAATAATTAAAATTGGATGACTTGATATTGGTATACTGTGGTATATCCACATAGCATCAATCGAAAGGAGGCAAAACGAAATGGCAAATAGAAGCATTAAGAATACGGCATCAGCCATTGAATATATTGAAGCACATTTAACTGAAAAAATTGATTTGGATATTGTAGCAAACGCGGTCCATTACTCAAAACATCATCTCCACCGCATGTTCACCAACACGATTGGACTTACCATTCATGAGTATGTACAGCGCAGGAAGCTAACTGAGGCCGCAAAGCTATTGGTTTTTTCAAATAAGCCAATCCTTGATATTGCTTTGATTGCGGGATATGAAAGCCAACAGGCGTTTACAAATATTTTTACTGATATGTATAAGCAGCCTCCCAGCAAGTATCGGGATAATGAAAAATTTTATCCGCTACAAGTAAAATTTGAATTTGAGGGAGGATACGATATGCTCAATAACGAAGAAACTATTCAATGGGATATTGGTTATGCATCGGAAGAGGACATACCCTGTTGGATGGCTTTGGTCCGGCTCGTTATTGACGGCTTTCCACATCTGCATGAAGATGAATATATACAGGTGTTAAAACAGCGAATTGAAACCAAACAGGCATTGATATTGAAGGACAATGAAATTGCGATTGGAGCCATGCTTTTCTCATATAAAACTGGAAGCATCGATTTCATGGGGACACACCCACTCTACCGTAAAAAGGGAATTCCCCAAGCCTTTCTTGATAAGGTAATGAGCGAATTGTTAAAAGGAAAGAAAATTAGTATCACCACATATAGAGAAGGCGATAAAGCCGATACCGGACATCGTAAGGCGATTATGGATTTAGGATTTGCGGAGGCTGAGTTGCTGGTCGAGTTCGGTTATCCTACACAACGATTTGTTTTACCAAAGGAGAAAATCAATGAGTACAAGACCGCAACTTAACGGGAGCAGTCAAGGCGCTACTGATCAAGATTCAAATAGCAGCGTTTCCTTTCCAGATGAAATACTCAACCTTGAAGAAATAAATCATAAACTGAATGATGCTTTGAAAAAGGCTGATGACGACATTGACCGACTTGATGGGGAATACATGGCGTTTAAGCGCTACATGGCGGAATATCGCGGTGAAATAGACCCGCATGAAATGTTTCAAAATGAATTGGCATTAAACCGGATTGATAATTCCGGGGCATTTGCGGTAGGCATACGGGATAAAATTACTAAGTTAAAGGAATCACCTTATTTTTCCCGCATAGACTTTCGGGATGCCAACGCCGCAGAATCAACAACTTACTATATTGGTCGATTTCCATTCAGCTATGAAAATGAATTGTTGATATTCGATTGGCGCGCGCCTATCGCCAGTATGTTCTATGATTATGAGATTGGCCCGGCAGGCTTTGACGCCCCCCAAGGTAGAATCGAAGGAGCTATAACCCGCAAACGGCAATTTAAAATTAAGGATGGCAAATTGGAATATGCTCTTGAAAGCTCAGTCAACATCCAAGATGATATTCTGCAACGGGAATTGAGCCATACTTCTGATGAAAAGATGAAATCCATTATTGCCACCATTCAGAAAGAGCAAAACCAAATCATTCGGAATGAAAAAGCAAGTACACTTATCATTCAGGGCGTTGCCGGTTCCGGAAAAACCTCTATCGCCCTTCATCGAATTGCTTTTTTGCTGTATCGCTTCAAAGACAGATTATCAGCAAAAAATGTAACCATCTTATCGCCAAACAAGGTTTTCGGGGATTATATTTCAAATGTTTTACCGGAGCTTGGCGAAGAGCCTGTTTATGAGCTGAGCTTTGCGGATATCGCCAAAGGGCAATTGGAGGGTGTGGTTAATTTTGAAGCAGACAAAGACCCGATAGAAACAAATGACAGTGCATGGGCAGAACGTGTGCGATTTAAATCCACGTTGGATTTTGTGAAGCAAATGGACAGTTTCATTACCCAAATACCCGGCATGGTTTTTGAACCTGCCGACTATACTTACGGGCGCTTCACTGCAAAGGCAGATATGATAAGCGCACGTTTTGATACTTATGGCAAGTATCCTGTCAAACGGCGTTTGCAAATGGTAGCAGATGATATTTTTGACCGCTTTGATACTGACAATTACATGGAAGAAAATATTCCGAAAAGCAGAACCATTCAGAAGACATTAAGCAAAATGTTAAAGGTGAAAGATACGTTATCCCTTTATAAGGAATTCTATAAGCACATTGAGAGGCCGGAAATGCTTGTCATGCCCGCAAAGAAAACCTTAGAGTGGGCTGATGTTTTTCCCTTCATTTATCTTCATGCTGCTTACGAGGGATTAAAGGAGAGTAGCATAATCCATCATTTGATTATTGATGAAATGCAGGATTATACCCCTATCCAATATGCGGTAATCAATCTGCTGTTCAAATGCAAAAAAACCATTTTGGGGGATTTCGGTCAATTTATCAACCCCAACCATTTACACACATTAGACGATATGCGTCAGTTATATGATTCTGCTGAATTTGTTGAATTGGTAAAAAGCTATCGTTCCACCTATGAGATCATCTCTTTTGCCAGGCAGATCAAGTGTACAGGAACGATAGAAGCCATAGAACGTCATGGAGAAGTTCCAGCGCTAATTAAATGTCAGAATAAGAGCGATGAGCTTGTGCGTATAAAAAGTGGAATTGAGGCCTTTTTTCAAACAGCATATTCTTCTCTTGGAATTATTACAAAGACCCACCATGACGCAAAATTGCTTTACGACGAACTATCGCATAATTATGATGTGCATTTGATTTCGCCAGAAAGCACCTGCTTTGTAAATGGCATATCCATTACGTCCATACAAATGTCAAAAGGACTGGAATTTGATGAAGTCATCGTTCCGGATGTGGATAGGGCTACTTATTTTACACAATATGACAGAAGCTTACTTTATATTGCCTGCTCAAGGGCCATGCATCGGCTGACACTTTTATATACTGAGGAAGTATCTCCTTTTACACTGACAATTCGGCGACAAAACGTGGTAACGCAATGAGCTCTTTTAAAATGAGAATTGACGAAATAATTGGTATTGTATATTATAAAAATAACTAATACTCATTAGCACGGAGGTGCTCAGCTTGGTTGCGGTTTAGGAGAACAATTCCACTGATTCCAAATGAAACAATGCTTTGATAGAGGGATTGAAAACGGTAAATTTGCCCCGGAGTCTCTGAAAACGCTTTGCATTTGTATTATTTTATGATACAGGGTGTTATGGATGGCATGCTTATGTATCACAAAAATCTGAGCGATAATAGCTTTAATCAAAAAATATTTGAAGCTTATTGGGACGGCATTTGCGCAAATCCATCTGGACAGAAAGGCAACAGATGAGCATAGGATATGCTTGTATTGCAATCGCGGTGCAAGGAAGCGATATAAAAAGCTGCACACTCAAGAAAGCAAATGAGGAGCGGCTTTTATCGCTGATCGGGCACAATCTTTCTTCGCTCGAAAAAGTGATCGATTACAATGTGCTCAATGGCATTAAACTTTTTCGCATCTCTTCTGATTTGATTCCTTTTGGATCAAGTTTGGCGGCGGAATTGCCATGGCACGAGGTCTATTCACAGGAGCTATCAATTATTGGGAGTAAAATATCGAATGCAGGTATGCGTGTGTCTATGCATCCGGGACAATATACCGTACTCAATTCGACTGACAAGTCTGTTGTAGAACGGGCTGTGCAGGATCTCAATTATCACGCAAAGGTTCTGGACGCTTTGGGACTTGGCAGAGAAAACAAGCTGGTGCTTCATCTGGGCGGCGTATACGGAAATAAAAGCCAGGCGAAAAGCAGATTTATATTACATTGTCAGTATCTTGATCCTGTTGTGCGAAATCGGTTAGTACTGGAAAATGACGATACGATGTTTAACATCGGAGATATACTTGAAACATCCACCATGGCAGATATCCCCGTGGTTTACGATGTTTTGCATAATGCTGTGAACCCATCGGGGAAAGGGACCAGTGATCTGGATTGGATCAGACGATGTGCCTCGACTTGGAAAAGTAATGATGGATTGCAGAAGATCCATTATTCCCAGCAAAATCCGGTAAAGCAACTAGGGGCACATTCGGGATCCATAGAAATTCGTGCTTTTTTGGATTTCTATAACCAGCTCAGCGGCATGGATATAGATATCATGCTGGAAGTCAAGGATAAAAATCTTTCCGCTTTGAAATGCATCAACTGTGTTTCGAATAGAGGAATTCGGACGCTTGAGATCGAATGGGCACGGTACAAATATTTAATACTGGAGAGATCGCCGGAAAGCTATAACAATATTCGTGCCTTATTAAACGATAAATCTTCATATCCGGCTTTGGAGCTTTATTGCATGATTGAAGAGGCGTCCCATGTGCCTGTTGCGACAGGCAATGCAGTGAACGCGGCGCAGCATGTTTGGGGGTATTTCAAGAATAAAGCTACTGAAGCTGAGAAAAAACGGTTTGAACGTTTGTTACTGAAGTTTAGCTCCGGAGAGGTGAGTTTGAAGTTGTTAAAGAACTGTCTCCATATGCTGGCAAGGAAATACAATGAAGATTATCTCTTGAGTGGTTACTATTTTTATGGAGGTTTTCAAGATTGAAAAATGCTATATATGTAGCTCTGTAGCTCTGTATTTATATGCTTGTCGCAGAAAATATGAAACCGGTTTCCGATTAAGGCTTGATCGAAAAAAATAGGGGGGCCATCTGGTGTGATAATGACGCAACGGTACGCAGTACTTCCTTCAAAAGCGGTAAAATCAAATCAGGTTGTAGGCGTGAAAAGGTTGAATATGGAGCTTGCGTTGTTCAGAAACGCCAAAGGTGAAATCGGCTGTGTGGTAGACCGGTGCACTCACAGGGGCGCGGCGCTCAGCAAAGGCAAAGTAAAAGGGGACTGCGTGCAATGTCCGTTTCACGGCCTTGAGTTTAACAAGGATGGCCGCTGCACCTTCATTCCCGCTAACGGCAAAGCGTCTACTGCCGATATCAGCCGGTATAATGTGAAGCATTATCCGGTTACAGAAGCGAATGATATCATTTATCTCTGGTACGGTGAGCCTGAAAAAGCCAGTGGCGAGCCGCCGTTTTTTTATAACGACATCGATTCCACTTATGTGTTCAGTGAAATTGAGGACCCATGGAATTCACACTATTCACGGTGTATTGAAAACCAGCTGGATGTTGTGCATGTTCCCTTCGTTCATTACAACACGATCGGAAGAGGCAACAAAACGTTGATCAATGGCCCAAAGGTAGTATTAGAAAACGGTGTTTTAACCACCAGCGCAAACAACGCAGTAGACATAGGGCAAACGCCGAAGCCGGCTTCCGAATGTGTCATCAAGGATACTCATCTATGTTTCACTTATCCGAATCTGTGGATGAACCATATCAGTTCAAAGATCAAGGTAATCATTTATTTTACTCCGGTTGATGATGAAAACACGGTGCTTTATATCCGTTTCTACTGCAAGATCACAGGGATTAAGCTGCTGGATCAACTTATCGCATTCTTCGGAAAGTTTGCCAACCGAGCGGTTGAACGGCAGGATAAACGCGTGGTAATCACGCAAAAACCCAAGGCTTCCTCATACAAATCGGGAGAAAAGCTGCTGGCGGGCGACGGGCCGATCATCCTTTACAGGAAGCTCAGAGACGAGCTGAAAAACGACCAGAAATAATTCAGGATAATACGGGGGCTATTGATTATTTGCGGGGGGTGAGCGCGTGAACAAGGAATTCGACGTAATCGTGGTAGGCGGAGGACTTGCCGGTCTTACAAGTGCAGCCTATTTGTGCCGATATCGATACCACACGCTGCTCTGTGAAAAATCGCATAAGACGGGAGGTCTGGTCAATACGTTCCATCATCAGGGGTATGCTTTTGACGCGGGCATCCGCGCTTTTGAGAACTCCGGTATTTTATTACCGATGTTAAAAAGCCTGGGGCTGGAAATGGATTTGACACAAAACTCGGTATCTATTGGAATAGGAAAACAATGGATAAGGCTCGATTCGAGGGACAGCCTAAACAGTTACGCTAAAATGCTTGCCATTATTTATCCGGAGAATGAATCGGATATCGATAAAATCGCACAAAAGATCCATAAAGTGATGGATTATATGGATGTGCTCTATGGCATCGATAATCCGCTGCTTCTTGATAACATGAAAGACCGCGAATATCTGTTGAAAACGCTGCTGCCATGGCTGCTAAAATATCAGGTTAATATACGTAAAGCCAGCCGCTTGAACAGGCCGGTTGCCGATTATCTGAAGCAGTTTACAAGCAATCAAGCGCTCATTGATATGATTGTGCAGCATTTTTTCCAAGATACTCCCACCTTCTTTGCATTAAGCTACTTTGGGATGTACCTGGATTACCTTTATCCCAAGGGAGGTACAGGTGTGCTTGCTCAAACCGTAACCGACTATATCCGACATGCCGGCGGCGAGATATTTACGAATACAGCGGTGACGCGAGTGGATACTCATCAAAAGCAGCTGCACACAGCAAACGGAGATACCTACCGGTACAAAAAGTTGGTTTGGGCCGCGGACCAGAAGTCACTATATTCAGCTGCTGGTGCAACGCATACGCCGCAGACAGACAACCAACGTGATCTGGTCGAAAAGGGGCAAGGCGGCGATTCCATCCTTTCTCTATTTATGGGTGTCGATTTGGGCAAGGACTATTTTACAGGGCGATGCGGGGTGCATGCGTTCTATACGCCATCGACGAAAGGTCTGTCTTCACTGACAGACTGGAATGAGGCTATAGCGACTGAAGACGGACTCTATGAATGGATCGGGCAGTACCTGGAGCGCACAACCTACGAGATTTCCTGCCCGGCTTTGCGGGATGCTGCGCTGGCACCGGAAGGAAAAACCGGTGTCATCGTCAGTACACTGATGGATTACCGCCTTGTACGGCATATATCGGACACTGGTGGCTATGATCGATTTAAAGAATGTTGCACGAGGAAGATCACAAAGGTGTTGGAGACATCCATATTCCCCGGAATATCAGAAAAGGTTGAATTTGCGCTTTGCTCCACGCCGCTGACGGTTGAGCGGGAAACCGGCAATACGCACGGAGCCATCACGGGATGGTCGTTTATCAACGACAAGCTGCCTGCGGAAAACCGTTTCAGAAAGATTAAAAATTCCATTAAAACGCCAATCGAGGATGTTTACCAATGTGGTCATTGGACTTTCAGCCCTTCGGGATTGCCGGTATCTATATTGACCGGGAAATTGGCGGCAGATGCTATTCACAAGGCGCTGAAAGAAACTGTAATTTGCACTTAATAACTGAGGAGGTATAAATATGAGGAAATATGTGTGTTCCGTTTGCGGCTACATCTACGACGAAGCAAAAGGTATTCAGGAAGCAGGCATCGCACCGGGCACAAGGTGGGAAGATCTGCCCGAGGATTGGGTCTGTCCGATCTGCGGAGCGTCTAAAGCGGAATTTGAGAAACAGGGAGGACCTGCCGCACCCGCTGAGACAAAATCAAAACCTGCTAATGATGTGTAAACTGACATGCAGCAAATCTCATCGTTGGAGATTAGTGCGCTGTGCACGAATCTGGCACGCGGCTGTGAAAAACAGTATAAGCCAAAAGAAGCGGCTTTGTTTAATGAACTGGCCGAATACTTTAAGACGGCTTCGGCGCCAGCCGAGGACCTGGATTTCAACAAGCTGATGGCTTTAATTGAAAAAGATCTTGAGGAAGGTTTTCCAAGCGCCAATACAGTGTCATCCGATGTCAAGGATCGAGGTGCGCTTCGTGCACTGGTATGGAGCGAGAAGGTCACGCGAATTTTGAAGTCCCTCCTAACCCGATATCAGAAAGAGGGCGAAGCGATGCTTCAGAATACTGGAGTTTATGTTTGTACAATTTGTGGCTTTGTCTACTTAGGAGATACCCCGCCTGATATTTGTCCTGTATGCAAGGTTCCAAACTGGAAATTTGAAAAGGTTGAAGGGAGGTAATAAGAATGTCTAAGAAATATGCGGTAAGGAATATTCGTTTATGCACCAAGGATTGCTT
>CAYRWC010000115.1:0-8119 GCA_964427795.1 uncultured Oscillospiraceae bacterium
TCAGAGCGTATGAGTACGCCAAACAGGCGCACGGCGACCAGCGGCGGGTGACGGGAGAGCCGTACATCATCCATCCGATTGCCGTCGCGGCAATTCTGACCGAGCTGGAAGTGGACAGCGATACGTTGGCCGCCTCACTTCTGCATGATACGGTTGAAGACACCGGTAAAACCATTGAAGACATACAAACTCAGTTCGGCGACAGTATTGCCGCCTTGGTTGACGGCGTCACAAAATTGAGCAGAATTCCATATTCGTCAAAAGAAGAGATCCAGGCGGAAAACTTCCGGAAAATGTTTCTGGCCATGGCCAGGGATATTCGGGTCGTCCTGATTAAATTGGCCGACCGCTTGCATAATATGCGGACCATGCGCCATATGAGTCCGGAAAAACAACAGGAGAAAGCCCGGGAAACGCTGGATATCTACGCGCCTTTAGCCCATCGGCTCGGCATTTATAAAATCAAATGGGAATTAGAGGATCTTTGTTTACGCTATATCGACCGCGACGCTTATTATGAGCTGGTCGGAGCGATTTCACAAAAACGCTCGGAACGTGAAAAATACCTGGAGGAAATTGTCGTCCAGCTTCAGATCAAAATCCGGGAAATGGGTATCAAGGCAGAGATAGAAGGACGACCCAAGCACTTTTATAGCATTTACCGGAAAATGCACACGCAAGGTAAAAGCCTGGACCAGATCTATGACTTGTTTGCCACCCGGATCATTGTCGATACGGTTGCCGACTGTTATGCGGTGCTGGGGCTCGTTCATGAATTATACAAACCGATGCCCGGCCGTTTTAAAGATTATATCGCCATGCCAAAACCCAACATGTACCAGTCGCTGCATACGACGGTCATCGGGCCGCGCGGCATCCCATTCGAGGTGCAGATCCGGACTTTCGCCATGCACAGGACGGCCGAATATGGCATCGCAGCCCATTGGCGTTATAAGGAAAATCCCCAGACTCCAAGCCGCGACGACCATTTCGACAGCAAGCTGACCTGGCTGCGCCAATTGCTGGAATGGCAAAAAGACATGCGGGACGCCGGCGAATTTATGGAATCGTTGAAGAGCGGCCTGGTTGCCGACGAGGTTTTTGTTTTTACGCCGAAAGGCGATGTCCGTTCTTTGCCGGCTGGTTCTGTGCCCGTGGATTTTGCGTATAATATTCATAGCGGCATTGGCAACCGCATGTATGGCGCCAAGGTGAACGGCCGGATCGTTCCGCTGACCTATGAATTGAAAAACGGGGACATTGTTGAAATATTAACATCCGAAAAAGTACACGGCCCCAGCCGGGACTGGTTGAAAATTGTCAAAAGCGCATCGGCCCGGACTAAAATCAGCCAATGGTTCAAAAAGGAAATGCGCGAGGAAAACGTGATCCGCGGCAAGGAAATTGTCGAGCGCGAAATCCGTAAAACCGGCTTCCAACCAGCGCAGCTGTTGAAAAACGAATTCGTCGAACAGATACTGCACCGATATACCCTGAATACGCTGGATGATCTGTATGCCGCCATCGGTTACGGCGGTCTGTCGGCCGGCCGGATTATCCCGCGCCTGCGCGACGAGCATATTCGCAGTTTGCCGGAAGAAGAACGGACGAAATTAGGTTATCGGATATCGGCGGCCGGACAACTCGTATACAGTCCGCAGACGCCGGTTCTGGCCGAAGACAATACGCAGACCGTTCCGCGCGCGCCGAAAGTCCGGTCGACGCAGCGCAATGACCAGGGCGTTGTCGTCAAAGGCATCGAAAACTGTTTGGTGAAGCTGTCGCGTTGCTGCAGTCCGGTGCCCGGAGACCCGATCATCGGTTATGTGACGCGCGGCAAAGGCGTTGCCGTTCACCGGACGGACTGTTCCAACATCAGGCATCTGCTGCAGGCGGCGGCCGGTTCCGCCGTTGACGCCGAGAAGGCTTCGCGGCTGATCGATGTTGCCTGGGCCCGGGAAAGTGATGAGGCTTCTTATCAGGTCGAATTGAAAATTCTGGCACGGGACCGCCGCCATCTGTTGGCTGACGTATCTAATGCGATCGCCGAAGAGAAAGTGTCGATTCTGTCGGGGCAGATGACAGCCATGAAAGATGTTACCGCCACGCTGATTATGACGATCGAAGTTAACAGCCAGAATCAGTTCGACCGGGTCCTCGGCCGCATTAAAGCGGTCCGAGATGTCATCGATGTAAAGCGCGGCCATTAAAAGGCATTTTCAACACCTAAAGATACATTATTCGTAAGATATTCTGATTTGCGCAAAATATTACAAACCAAATCAAATTTTTTGCACTGCTTCATTTTGATCTGTTATACAATGGCGGAAGGCAGGTGACGAGATGTTGGCAGCTGGAAACGATAGGGAAGGCATTCGTTCGATCAATATGGACAGAGCGGTTCGCGCGGCTGAAAATTACAGTAAAGCCTGCGGCGTTCCTTGCCGGGTCATTGATCAGTTGGGCGCGACCCTGTTTCTGGCGTCTGATCCGGAGCAGACGAAAATCTGCGATATCGCCGGCGCTGTTTTGCCCGGCGCCCGTTCGGCCGAACAGAGCGGCCAATCGCAGATATGTGCCAATTCGCATCTGTACGGATGTTATCAGGCCGAACGTTTTGGCGGCCGGTATATTTATTTTTGCCCGCTGGGGCTGACCCACTGGTCGTCGCCGATTATCTGCGACGACAGCGTAGTCGGCGCTTTACTGGGCGGGCCGGTCAATATGGTCGATCCCGATGAATTCCTGATTGACGAGCTGGTTGCCAAAAACGGCATCCATCCCGATTTTATACCGGAATTGCGCTGCCAGATGGATCATGTGCCGATCATCACCACCGAGCGGGTCAACGCCTTGAGCGAGCTTTTGTACTTGACCGCCTGTGCGATATCGGACGAAACCTTTGTGGCGCTGGAGCAAAAGAAAGATTCCGGCGACCTCCAGGCCCGCCTGTGGGATCAGATCAATTTCATCAAGCAATTTTCTTATAAAGAAGAATGCGAACTGGCGTATCCGATTGAGAAAGAAACACAGCTTCTGGAAAAAATAGAAGTAGGCGATAAACCGGCGTCCCAGCAGATTCTCAACGAGATTCTCGGCCACATTTTCTTTTCAAGCAGCGGCAGCCTGGAAATTATGCGGGCGCGCGTCATTGAGCTGGTCGTTTTGCTCTCGCGGGCGGCAATCCGCGGCGGCGCCGATGTCCAGCAGATTTTCGGCTTAAATTATACCTATCTCAATAAAATCAACAGCTTCCGCAATATTGATGAAATAGCATATTGGCTGTCCGGCATTATGGCCCGTTTCACCGATCAAGTATTTAATTTGACGAATGTCAAACATGCCGACGTAATTTATCGGGCTGTTGACTATATCAAAAAGAATTATATGAATAAAATTACCCTTGAAGAAACGGCAGCTTATGTTTTTCTGAGTCCGGCCTATTTCAGCCGGGTGTTTAAAGAAGAAATCGGCGATAATTTTAATGTCTATGTCAGCAGGATCCGGGTCGACGCCGCAAAAAAACTGCTGCTCAACGATAAAGTTCCCTTGGTGGATGTATCTACGATGGTTGGTTTTGAGGGACAGAGTTACTTCTCCAAGGTTTTTAAAAAAATGACCGGCGCAACACCCGGCAAATTCCGAGAGTCCAGAGGCAAAATAAAACCTTTGCCATAAACTGGTATAAACATATGAAAACAGGAGGTACATCATGGAACTGCTCATCAAAATTTCCGAGGCGCTGCAGAAGGGCAAGGCTAAAGACGTCAAAGCAATGGTGCAGGAGGCCGTCGACGCAGGAGTGTCGGCACAACAAATCCTCAATGAAGGACTTCTGTCCGGCATGAATGTGATCGGCGTCAAATTCAAGAATAATGAGGTTTATGTCCCGGACGTCCTGATTGCAGCCAGGGCGATGAAGGCCGGGACCGAGATCCTCAAGCCGCTTTTGGTAGCCGATGGCGTGAAAGCGACTGGCCGCGTTGTGATCGGCACCGTAAAAGGCGATTTGCATGACATCGGCAAGAATCTGGTCGGGATGATGATGGAAGGGCAAGGCCTGGAAGTGATCGATGTCGGCACGGATGTGTCGGCCGACCGTTTTGTTGCGGCGGCTATGGAAAACAATGCCCAGATAATCTGCTGCTCCGCTCTGCTGACAACAACGATGGGCGAAATGAAAGCGGTTGTCGAAGCTGCCGCCGCCGCCGGCATACGGGATAAAGTGACGATTATGGTCGGCGGCGCTCCGGTTAACGAAGCGTTTGCTAAATCGATCGGCGCCGATATTTACACGCCGGATGCCGCGTCCGCCGCCGAAGCCGCTGTAGCCGCTCTGAAAGCCAAAGGCCAAGCCTGAAATCCGGACAGACAGCCGGATAAGCAGCGAAACGGCATTCGCATCCCATGGGAACAAGTCCGGCGATCCGACCAGATGTTACTGGCCGGATCGCCGGAAAATGATCGTTCATACCGTTGGAATTTTGTATGCCTCGGCGGCTTTATCAAATAAAAGCCGCCGAGCGCATTATACTTCGATAAGCGAAATCAAAATAACCGGCCGCCGTTGGGTGCGGTCGAACAGCAGATCCCTCAATTGATCGCGCAGAGCTCCGCTCCGGATCATTGCCGCCAGGGGTTTATTCCCGCTGTTGGCTTTCCGGGCGAATGCGCTGATCTTTTTTTGGCATTCTTTAATGACTTGGTCCGTTTCGCTTTCGTAAATAAAGCCTCGGGCCTGGATATCCGGTTCGGCGGCGAAATCGCCGGTCTGCCTGCTGACGGCCAGAAAAATGGCCACCACGCCGTCATCGGCTAAAAGACGGCGATCGCGCAGCACCAGATTATCGACATCGCCCATGCTGGAGCCGTCGATCAGCACGCCCGCCGCGTTTGTATAGCCGCCAATGCGGGCCGATCCGTTCTGGTATTCGAATATATCGCCGTTGTTCAATAGAAAAATCTGGTCCCACGGCTGCCCCAGCTGATGAGCCAACTCGGCGTGACGGTAAAGATGCCGGTATTCGCCATGAGCCGGGATAAAATAACGCGGTTTGATCAGCTGATGTAAAAGCTTCAATTCTTCCTGGTAAGCGTGGCCGGAGACATGGATTTCCGAAAGGGATTCGTAAATGACCTTGGCGCCGCGTTTATATAATTCATTGATGACCCGATAGACGGATTTTTCATTTCCGGGAATCGCGCTTGAGGACAGAATAACCGTGTCGCCGGGAATAATTTCGACGCGCCGGTGTTCGGAGAAGGCCATGCGGGTCAGAGCCGACATGGGCTCGCCCTGGCTGCCGGTCGTGATCAGGACCAATTCGTTGCCGTCATAACGGTCGATCTGGGTGACGTCGATCAGCGTATCCGGTTTCATGGTGATGTAGCCGAAAGTGTTTGCCGCATTAAAATAATTCAACATGCTTCGGCCGATCAAGGCGACTTTGCGGCCATATTGTTCGGCGGCGGTGAATATCTGCTGGATGCGGAAAACGTTGGAAGAAAAGGTGGTCACAAAGATCCGGCCTGCCGCTTTGCCGAATAAATCGGCAAAAGTTTCGCCGACCTTGCTCTCCGAAGGTGAATAACCCTTTTTCTCGACGTTGGTGCTTTCACAAACCATAAGCAGCACCTTTTCCGAACCGATGGCGGCAATCCGGGATAGATCCATCGGCCCGCCGTTGATGGGCGTATAGTCGATTTTAAAGTCGCCGGAATGGTAGATAATGCCGGCAGGTGTCCGAATCACCAGGGCATTGGCATCGGCGATGCTGTGGTTGATATGGATAAATTCGACGCTGAAAGAGCCGACCGTGATAATCGAACCATCTTTAATCGGATTCAGGGAGACGCCGGATGCACCGGAGCCGCGATCCTCCAATTTCAGGCGGACCAGTTCCAGTGTCAGCTGATTGCCGTAAATCGGAGCGCGTACCTCCTTGCAAAGCCAAGGCAGAGCGCCGATATGATCTTCATGACCGTGCGTCAGAAATATGCCGCGCAGCTTATGCTTGTTTTGAATGACATAGGAAAAATCGGGGATGACGACATCGATCCCCGGCATATCTTCCTCAGGAAACGCCAGTCCGCAGTCAACAAGAATCATATCCTGGCCGTATTCATAAACGGTCATATTCTTGCCGATTTCCCGCATACCGCCGAGCGGTATGACTTTCAACAGGGGACCCGAGCCGGTTGTCTCCTTTTTACGGCGGTGCGGAGCCGGCACAGCCGGCTGCCTTGCCTGTTTTTCAGCCCCGGCGGGCTTGGCGGTCGTCGGCTTAACGCCGCCGGCGCGACCGGCGGTCTGTTTGGCAGGCGCGGGCTTGGCGCCGCTGCTTTGACCGGCTGCCGGCTTGGTTTTAGGCGGTTCTCCCCCGGCCTGAACCGGACGTTGTTTTGCGGGCGCGCGCTGAGGACGGTTCGATTTGCGGGAGCCGGCCGTTTTGCCGGCATCCGTGCCGGCAGGATTTGATGCGGGAGCTCCGGCTGTTCCGGTTACTGCGGTTTTGCCGGGTATTTTTGCGGGCGCGGTGGCATCGGACGGCGAAACATCTGCCGTCCCTGGCTTTTTAATGCGCGGCGCCAGACGGGGTTTGTTGCGATTGGGATTAAAGGGCATGTGTATAAAACCTCCACTCATGTTAAAAAAATAATATAGAACAACTTACAAAAGGTTGCCGTTCCTGCTCGGCGATGTCGGCGAATAAATCGATGAGCAGACTCCTTCAGTTATCCAAAAAGCAGTTTTCTGAACTTGCCCCAGTCCGGGGTGAAATCATTGCTACTTTAACAATTCCATCATATCACGCTCAACCGCTTCCTGAACAGGTATTTTTACATCCTGGCCGAAATTCGGCAAAGATTCCCTGCCAATCATAAACCAGACCGGGAAATCCAAGCCGGTCGGAAAGATTTCACTTGCATCGGCGTCTTTTCCATGATAGAATACCCAGTGCCGAAATTTCTGACAGAAGTGTCAAAGCAGGAGGTGAAAGATCATGCCGAATATCAAGTCTGCTGTGAAGCGGGTGAAAGTCAGCGAGAAAAAAACCGCTGTCAACAAGATCCAAAAAAGTAGAATCCGCACAACCCTGAAAAAGACTCGGTCTGCCGTCGCTGCTTCTACGGAAAATGCCGGCGAACTCGTCCGCGAAGCTCAGGTTATGCTCGATCAAGCCGGAGCAAAAGGATACTTGCACAAGAACAATGTGGCCCGTAAGCAATCCCAGTTGGCAAAAATGCTGAAGAAGGGCTGATTTGCTTGTACAAGACGGTAAGGATTACCTATACCGCCGCAAATGGATCAAATAAAGATGTCTTCCGATCGGCATAGCCGGAATCGGAAGACATTTTTTTGAGATCGGCTCAACAATCAACCAGCTAAAATCAAGGGAATCAACCGATTTCGCCGAGAACCAGCCGGTGAAAAATTTTCTTCCCCTTGCGGATCATGGCTTCGCCGTCGGTAAAGTCGGAGCGCGTCAGCTGATAAGCAAAATCCTGAACCGGATGTTCGTTCAGATAGAGTCCGTTTTGTTGTATTAAGCGCCGTCCTTCGCCTTTAGACGGCACCAGTCTGATTTCAACCAGCAAATCGAGCAGGGACAGACCGCCGTCCAGACGTTCGCAGCCGACCTTCGTATAGGGCATTTGGTCGGAACGTCCGGCGCCTTCGAATAATTCCGCGGCCTGCAGGCGGACTTGGTCCGCGGCGGCCGCGCCATGAACGATCCTGGTTACTTCGTAAGCCAAACGTTTCTTCGCTTCATTAACGGACGAATCCGTCAGACGGCTGTATTCGGCTATTTCGTCAAGGCTGAGGAAAGTCAGCAGTTTCATGCAGGAAATAACATCGGCGTCGTCAATATTACGCCAATATTGGTAGAATTCAAAAGGCGATGTTTTCGCCGGATCCAGCCAGACTGCGCCTTTGGCGGTTTTACCCATCTTAATGCCGGCGCTGGTGGTCAGGAGACGGAAAGTCATGCCGTAAGCTTCGCCTTGATCCTTGCGCCGTACCAGTTCGACGCCGGCCAGTATGTTGGACCACTGATCGTCGCCGCCCAGTTCCAGACGGCAGCCGTAACGCCGGTAGAGCATGAGGAAGTCGTAA
>CAYRWC010000116.1:0-8069 GCA_964427795.1 uncultured Oscillospiraceae bacterium
CGGTTGCCGGAAACATGACGAGGATCTGCTGCAGAGCGAAAAAAATCAATTTCCAGACTGGCGGGCGTTCATCGGGCAGATAACCGATGACGGGTTTGGGTGCTTGACTCATAACTTATCCTCCTTTAATCAGGTCGGCCGGATCTTCGCGATCTACGTACCCCTTAAAACCTACTCTATCCCAATATTCTTGTCAATAATTTCATGGTGAAATTCGTGCGAAAATCATGCCGCCGCAAACGCTCGGTGAGATAAAACCGGCTGGAAAATCCTGAATAAATCTACCGCAGCCGCTTGCCAGAGACGCATTTCTGCCGGATAATGTCATATGAACGACATGTAAGCAGGGGGATTTGCAGGCTTGAAGAAAAAATATTATCCGGCCGGCAAAAAGCCGGCATTATGGCTGGCTGCGGCAGGTTTTATCGGCGCGGTACTGATTCTGGCGCAGCCTTTGACGGTGCTGGCGGAAAGCGTACCGGCTCTGGACTCTGCGGTTTCTGAGGCGTCCGCCGGTCCGACATTTGAAGTCAACAACCTTTGGGATGTGCCGCCGGATGGTTCTTGGCCGGCTTTGGCCGACATTAATGCCCAGGCGTGGATCGTTTACGATCGCCAGACCGATCAGATCATTTTAGAGAACAATATCGATGAGGTTTTATTTCCTGCCAGCATCACGAAAATCATGACGGCGGTTATCGCTCTGGAAACCGGCGATCTGGACCGCCAGGTCACGGTTTCGCCGGCTGCCGTCAACCTGACGTCCGGTTCGTCCAAAGTCGGTTTTTTAGCCGGCGAAACGGTCGTGCTGCGCGATGTTCTGGCCGGCATGATGGTTACTTCCGGCAATGACGCGGCCAACGTGGTTGCGGAAACCCTGGCCGGCAGCAATGAACAATTTGCGGTCCTGATGAACGCGAAGGCCGCTAAATTGGGAATGACCAACAGCCATTTCTGCAATCCCAGCGGTTTGCAGGATTACAGTCATGTTGTCACGGCCCGGGATATGGCCGCTTTGACGGATTATGCCCTGAGCATCCCTGAATTCCGGGCTTTGGTCAGCATAAAATGCTACGCCATGCCGGCTACGAATCTGCACCCCTACTTGGGATGGGGTTTGTTTTATAATACCAATCGTCTGCTCTTGTTCGGCGAAACGGCGTTCCGGTCGGATTATATCAGCCGGTATACCGGCGTAAAAACCGGCAGTACCGATATTGCCGGCAGCAATCTTGTGTCTTCGGCCATTACAACAAACGGGCACGAATTGATATCGGTGCTGCTGGGTGTCCAATCAAACAATAAATATTGCACGACATTCAATTACTCGCGGACGCTGCTGGATGAAGCGGCCAGGATGGTTGTCGGCGGCCGGGTCCCGACTGCGGACAGTCAGGCGTCGGGATCAGATACACAAGCCGGCGGCCTGGAAACGGACGGCTCCGGAACGAACGATCCGGAAAACCTGAACAATGAATCGACGACAACTTCCGCTGCAGCTGCGGATCCGGCGGATTCCCCGGACGACGGCAAAGAAGGCGGCTTGTCCGGCGGATCCGGGATCGGTCATTTTTTAACGGATAATCTCTGGCGCACCGCTGTCCTTGGATTTTTGCTCTGGCTGGTTTGCTGGTTCGTCTGGCGCTGGCGCAAGGCAAAGCTGCGCCGCCGCCGCCGCGTTATCCGTTCCCTCCCGGTCAAGCCCCGCCGGATCGACGCCCCCTGACAGAACAGCGCTTTTAGCCGGCCATTCCACGATCAGGATGGATGAAAAAATCAACAATCCCCCGACCACCAGCCGCAAGGTCAGCGGTTCAAATCCGAACAGCAGGGAAAAAAGGCTGCCCCAGAGGGCTTCAGCTGCCAGAACAATGGCGGCCTTTGACGAGGTCGTGTATTTTTGCGCCGATGTCTGGATGAAATAAGCCAGCCCGGAGCTGAATAAAGCCAGGTAAAGTACGGCGGCGATTCCTGCTTTCGAGTCGACGGCCGCTGCTCCCTGAACCAGCTGAAAACCGCCGTCGAACGGCAGGATAGCCAGCGAACAAACCGTTGTGACTGCCATTTGCATAAAAAGGAGAATTTGGGTGTCGATTTTTCGGACAGCCCATTCCAAGACCAAAAAATGCGCGGCATAGCAGAACGCGCAGATCAGGGTCAAACCGTCGCCGACCGTCAATACGGTGCCGCTGGAACCGTCAAATGACAGAATGCCGATTCCCAGCAAACTGCAGCAAGCGCCGACGAAAATTTTCAGACCCGGTTTGCGGCGCGTTATCAGCCAGCCCAGAAACGGAACGATAACAACATAGGTTGCGGTTATAAAAGCGTTGCGGGCCGGCGAGGTCTGGCGCAAGCCCATCGTCTGGGCCGTAAAACCGAAAAACAACAGCAGTCCGGCCGGCAGTCCGACCAACAGATCGCGTTTGGTTATCCGCCGTATGCGGCGATAAAAGACCAGGCCGAAAAAGACGGCTGCCAGAGCAAAGCGATAGAAGAGGATTTGCGCCGTGGTGAATCCGGCGTCAAGCGCGATCCGGGTGATGATGAAACCGGAACCCCAGATGGCAGCCGCAAACATCATAGCCAGGATAGCCCATTGTTCGGATTTATTCTTGAAACTGTTCATCAAATCGCTTAACCTTTCTTATATAAGCCGGCGAACCGGCTCCAAACAGCATAACGCGAGCCGGACGGCAGGTCAAGGATACCCCGTGAAAGGAAGACAAGCGATATGGACGAAGAAACCAATGAAGCGCAGCGGGTCAGCCATCCTTTCGCACCGGTTTACAACGCCAGGAGCCAAGTTTTGATTTTGGGATCCATGCCTTCGGTTTTGTCCCGGAGCAGCGGGTTTTACTACGGTCATCCGCAGAATCGCTTCTGGCGTGTTCTGGCGTCTCTTTACCAGACCGATCTGCCTCGGACCAGGACAGAGAAAGAACATCTGCTGCTCGACCATCATCTGGCGCTCTGGGATGTCCTCGAGAGCTGCGAGATATCAGGCTCGTCGGACAGCAGCATCCGTTTGCCCCGCGCCAATGATCTATCGCCGATTCTGTCCGCATGTCCCATTCAAGCCATCCTGGCTAACGGGCAGGCCGCGGCAAAGCTTTATGCCCGGCATATCCAGCCGAATACGGGACGCCCGTGCCTGGTTCTGCCGTCGACCAGCCCGGCCAACGGCCGTTTCGGCCTGGCGGATTTATGCGCAGCCTGGCGTATTCTCTTGCCTCTGTCACAGGCGGCGGTTGCGGATCAGGCGGCGGATGCGAATCAGGCAACAATCTGACCGGTATTGCCAACAAACGCCCCTGATAGGCCGGACCGCCGGTATGGTATTTTGGACGGGACAAGAATCATTATCAGACCGGAGGATCTGGCTATCATGAATGAAAAACAGATGGCAAATTGCCGGCTTTGGCTCGCCGAACTGATCGATCAAGCTGTCGCGGCCGGATTGATCACCCGGGATGACCGCTTCTACGCGGCTAATCAATTATGCGACCGGCTGCAGCTGGAAGGCGATCCCCAAATCCGGACCGATGATTCGGACCGGCCGGTATCGGACGATGAACAGCTAAAAGGCTTGGATCGGCCGCTGTCGATTCCCGAGTTGCTGGATAATCTGACGGACGACGCCGTTGCCCGGGGAATTGTGGAAGATCTGCACGATATGCGCGACCGCCTGCAGGCCGATCTGATGAATGTTTTTCTCGACAAGCCGTCGGCCGTCAACCGGCAATTCTGGACATTGTATCGGAATAGCCCGCGCCGGGCGACCGATTGGTTTTATCATATGAGTCAGGCCAGCAACTATATTCAGACGCGCCAGATCGCGAAAAATATCGTTTATCAAGCCAAAACCGAATATGGCAGCCTCGACATTACCATCAATCTGTCAAAACCGGAAAAAAATCCCCGCGATATCGCAGCTGCCCGCAATAAGCCGAGTTCGGGTTACCCGGCTTGTCAGCTTTGCGTGGAAAATGAAGGATATGCCGGCAGGATCGGCTATCCGGCCCGCGCCAACCATCGGATGATCCGCCTGGAACTGGCCGGCGAACCCTGGTATTTTCAATATTCGCCTTATTCATATTATCCCGAGCATTGCATTATTCTGGCGGAACAGCATCGGGATATGGTGATCAACACCATGACTTTTACACGCCTGCTGGCTTTCGTCACCCGGTTTCCTCATTATTTTGCCGGATCCAACGCCGACCTGCCGATTGTCGGAGGCTCGATACTGACGCATGATCATTATCAGGGCGGCTGTTACGAATTGCCGATGGCCAGGGCGAAAACGGCGTTCGCTTTTGATCTTCCTGCATTCGGCACCGTTAAATGCTCCGTCCTGCATTGGCCGATGTCGGTCATTCGTCTGCAAAGCCGGCAGCCGGAACCGTTAGTCGAAGCCGCCGGCATGATCTTAAAAACCTGGCGGACTTATAGCGATCCGGAATGCGAGATCATAGCCTTCAGCGGCGACACCCCGCATAATACGATTACGCCGATTGCCCGCCGCCGCGATGAAGATTATGAATTGGATCTGGTTTTACGCAACAACCGGCAAAACGCAGAACATCCGCTTGGCATTTTTCATCCGCATGCGGATGTTCATCATATTAAAAAAGAAAATATCGGCTTGATCGAAGTCATGGGGCTGGCCGTCCTGCCCGCGCGTCTGCGCAGCGAACTGGCCGCCGTCGAAGATGACCTTTGCGGCCGGCCTGCGGATATCGCCGCTTATCACCAAGCCTGGGCTATGGAATTGAAGAGCCGCCGGCCGGATGTGATGACGCCTGAAGAAGCCGCGCAGACGGTTCGCCGGGGCGTGGCGGAGAAATTCGAACGTGTTCTGGCCGATGCCGGCCTTTATAAACAAAACGGCGCCGGCCAAGCCGGATGGCATCGCTTGCTGGCTTATCTGCAGAAACAAAGCAGCTGATTAAAGCCGGTCGGCATAATCCTGCAAAACCTGGAGCTTCTGCGGATCCATAGCCGGCGTTTGACCGAGGGAATAAGGCCGGCCGAGTTGTTTCCATTTATCTATGCCCAGACGATGGTAGCCCAGCAGTTCAATGGATTCCAATTTCAAATCCGGCCAGGCTTTCAGATAGACGGCCAAGTCTTCAATATCGTTCGGGCGGTCATTGAAACCGGGCAGGATGACCTGGCGGATGCGGACCGGGCGGTCGCTTTGTTCGCACAGGGAGATGAAGCGGCGCAGCGGCCGGTCGGATTGGCCGGTCAGCCAGCGGAAACGTTCCTCGGTCAAGGCTTTGATGTCCAGGAGGACCAGATCGGTCTCCCGGAGCAGGCCGAGAACATCGAGATCCGTCAGGGAATCGACCAGCCAGCCGCCGGTATCGAGCGCGGTTGATATTTTATCTTGCCGTAAAGACCGGAAAAGCTCGCCGACAAAAGGCAGCTGCGCCAGCGGTTCACCGCCGGAAACCGTTACCCCGCCGCCGCCGGCGAAATAGGGGCGGTAACGACGGGCGAAGCGGGCCAAGTCGGCCGCGGACCGGGAGTAACCGCCCGCCGGGTCCCAAGTTTCCGGATTGTGGCAATACCGGCATCGCAGCGGACAACCCTGCAGAAAAACAACCAG
Source organism: uncultured Oscillospiraceae bacterium (assembly GCA_964427795.1). Taxonomy (GTDB): domain Bacteria; phylum Bacillota; class Clostridia; order Saccharofermentanales; family UBA5734; genus JAYFQE01. The sequence goes on from CAYRWC010000116.1 coordinate 5,618, forward strand.
ACGGATACCGGGGCCGTCGAGAGCGCCCAGCGTCTCGAGGCTGTGGATCCGGCCGATGCCGTTACAGACGTCCATGAAAGGTGCGCATCAGGATTTCGTCCTGCTGTTCGCGGCTGAGGCTGTTGAAAAGAACGGCATAACCGGATACACGGATCGTCAGGTTGGGATAACATTCCGGATGCAGCTGGGCGTCTTCCAGCTGCCGGCGGTCCAGAATGTTGACATTCAAATGATGGGCGCCCTGACTAAAATATCCGGTCAAAATCGTGATCAGATTCAAAACGCGCGTATCCGGCAGCCGGCCCAGTACGCCCGGTGTCAACGTCATGGTGCAGGAGATGCCGTCCCGGCAAGTATCGTAAGGCAGTTTGGCAACGGAATTCAGCGCGGCCAGCGCGCCTGATTGTTCGCGCCCATGCATCGGATTGGCGCCGGGAGCGAACGGCGCGCCCCGTTTCCGGCCGTCCGGCGTCGATCCGGTTTTGCGTCCATAGACGACATTGGATGTAATCGTCAGAATGGACAAGGTGTGTTTGGCTCCACGATAACAAGGCGTCCGGCACAATTCCTGATAAAAAGATTCACAGACCTGCACAGCTAAGCTGTCGGCCCGGTCGTCGTCATTGCCGAAACAAGGGAAATCGCCTTTGATCTGAAAATCGGTGACCAGACCCTGTTCATTCAGGATCGGCACGACCTGAGCGTAACGGATCGCGCTCAGCGAATCGGTTATTACGGATAAACCGGCCAGACCGAAGGACATCATGCGGCGCACAGACGTATCATGCAAAGCCATCTGGATTTTTTCATAGGCGTATTTATCATGCATGGTATGGATAACATTCATCGTCCGGACATATAAATGGCACAACCAGGCCTGATAAGTATTGAAACGCCGCAGGACATCATCATAATCGAGTGGCTTGGCACCGTCGACCGGTTCGCTTGCCGGACCGATTTGTTCGCCGCTGATTTCATCCCGCCCTCCGTTCAATGCCAGAAGAAGCAGCTTGGGCAGATTGCAGCGCGCTCCGAAAAATTGCATGTCGCGACCGATCCGCCCGGCGGATACACAGCAAGAAATGGCATAATCGTCACCAAAGCGCGGCAGCATCAAGTCGTCGCTTTCATATTGCAGCGCATTGGTTTCCAGAGTCAGGCGAGCACAGTATCTTTGAAAAGAAACCGGCAGGCGATCCGACCAGAGTACGGTCAGATTGGGTTCGGGTGCCGGACCCAGATTCTCCAGGGTATGCAGAAAACGGAATGTCGACCGGGTGACCAAAGTTCTGCCGTCTTCACCCATGCCGCCAAGCGATTCGGTTATCCAGAGCGGATCGCCGGCAAACAGCTCATTGTAGTCCTGGGTCCGCAATTGCCTGGCCATTCTAAGTTTCAAGACAAAATCGTCGATCAGCTCCTGCACGCCGGGCTCCGACAGGCGGCCGGCCTGTATATCGCGTTCACAGTAAATGTCCAGAAAAGTGCTGACCCTTCCCAGTGACATCGCCGCTCCGTTTTGTTCTTTGATGGCCGCCAGATAAGCAAAATAGAGCCATTGAATAGCTTCGCGCGCCGTATGGGCCGGCGCCGATATATCGTATCCGTATAAAGCGGCCATCTGCTTCAGCTTATCCAGAAAGTCGATTTGCCGGTACAACTCCTCGGCCAGCCGGATGCTTTCTTCGTTTTGTTCCTGACAGCCTATATGCCGCTGATCTTGTTCTTTTTCCCAAATCAGGCGGTCGACACCATACAGGGCGACGCGCCGGTAGTCGCCGATCAGGCGGCCGCGGCCGTAAGCGTCGGGCAATCCGGTGATCAGGCCGCTGTGCCGCACTGCCCGCATTTCCGGCGTATAAACGCGAAAAACCCCTTCATTGTGAGTCGTCCGGTAACGAAAGTGCTCGCGGACCTGCTCCGATAAGGTATAGCCATATTCCTGGCAGGCTTTTTCCGCCATGCGAATGCCGCCGAACGGATTGACGCTGCGCTTCAACGGCGATCCGGTCTGCAAGCCGACAATAAGTTCCCGCGAGCGGTCCAGATAACCGGCCGGATAATTCAGCAGAGATGAAACCGTGCTGGTATCGATATCGAGAACGCCGCCTTTGGCCTGTTCTTCCGCCTTCAGTATCTCGAATTGCCGGTTCAGGTCCTTCGTTCTTTGGGTTGCCGGCATAAGAAAGGATTCATCGCCGGTATACGGCCGATAATTCGTTTGGATAAAAGAGCGTACATCAATCGATTCCTGCCAGATGCCCGGGCAAAAACCGGCCCAGGCCGGCTCATGATCCGTTTTTCTGTTTATTGGCTGACTGGATGGCATAAGTTGTTCCTCCCGATCGCATGACCCGGAAGAAAACAAAAACCCGGGCCAAAATCATTGGCCCAGGCGGTCGGCACTTCATTTCTCCGGTTCCTTGTGGTTGCCCACTGATCCGCCAGTCCC